>DCSN01000010.1 GCA_002325645.1 Pseudanabaena sp. UBA1465 | reverse complement strand
TCTATCTACGTTTCAGGGTTTAGATCCCCCCAGCCCCCCTTAAAAAGGGGAGAGAATAAATTAAATTTTCTTCTTTCCCCTTTTTAAGGGGGATTGAGGGGGATCATTAGTAACTCGCGCTATAGCTGACAACTTGTGTGTACACCGTAGCTCAAGGATTAGAAGTGCGCTGCGAAGCGCCGCCCCTTGTCTTCTGGTAGAAGACTGGTGACAGGGTGCATCTCAGTTTTGCAACATGGGAGAGGTGGATATGTATCTACTCCCTTCCCAATATCAAAATAGACGTTAAAAACCAAGAATTAGCGTTGCGGCGCGAAGCGCCGCAACGCTAATCTCTCACTGGGAAGGGAGTAGTTAAAGGGATTAAGGTGAAGCCAAATTTGAATGACGCTAAAAGCGACTACAGAGAACTTTGGGAGACTTTGAAGTGGATTGGATCTTGAAAGAATCCTCACTGTAATCGATCACCTATTCTCCGTCAGATTTCCAAGCGATCGCCTTGCTAATTTGCGGATCAGGTAACTTGCGCGTAATCACGGCCGCAGCGAGAACTAGAGCGGTTGATACCCACAAACATCCCACTAAACCTGCAAACTGATAAACCAATCCCGATAACACCGTACCCGCCAAGCGTCCGCCCGAATTTGCCATGTAATAGAAGCCAACATTTAGCGCCACTTTGTCATCATCAGTAAAAGCAAGAACTAAGTAAGAATGCACTGATGAGTTAAAGGCAAAAACTACGCCGAAAATCAGTAAACCGACGATGATGACGAGGTTTGCAGGGAGATTTAATTGCAAAGCGATCGCAATTACCGCAGGAACGGCAATTAGGGAAGTTGTCCAAAAACGTACAGTTTGCGATCGCGGTGGTTGACCAGAACCAAAGCGTTTAATCAATGTCGGCGCAAGGGATTGAATCAGCCCATAGCCAATCACCCAACAGGCTAAAAATCCCCCCACTTGAAAGAATGACCAACCTAAAACACTTCGCAAAAACACAGGCAATCCCACCACAAACCAGACATCTCTGGAGCCAAATAGAAAGAACCTTGCCGCCGATAGTAGATTGATTTCAGGGCTTTTAGAAAAGAGTTGCTTGAATTTGACCTTGGCTTTAATTCTGCCCATACCCTTAGGTAAAAATAAACCTGTGAATAGCAGTAAAAATAAACATCCCGCCATAATCCAGAGGGAATTGACAAAGCCTGTTAATCCTAGTAAGGCACTGCCAATAAAAAAGCCTACGCCTTTAAGGGCATTCTTAGAACCAGTGAGAATTGCTACCCATTTAAACAAAGCCGATTGTGCGTCCTGCGGCACAACTAAGCGAATGGCACTTTTGGTACTCATTTTCGTTAAGTCCTTGGCAATTCCTGAAAAAGCCTGCGCGATCATTACATAGAGAACTGCTAACCACTGCGCCCATTCAGGATTGAGAAAGGATAATAGAACTAGGGAAAATATTTGTAAGCCAATTCCCGTATAGAGCGTAACTTTCAGCCCTAATTGTGAGCCAATCCATCCGCCTAAAAAATTAGTAACGACTCCAAAGACTTCATAGAATAGAAATAGAGAAGCGATTTGAATTGGGGTATAGCCGATATTGTTGAAATAGAGCAGTACCAACAATCGCAAAGCCCCATCGGTAATCGTAAACCCCCAATAGGTGAGGGTGACGAGTATATAGTTTTTGAAGTTTGCTTGCGATGCAGTAGAGGAGTTCATAGGTTTTCACAAGAGTTTAGTTGTTTTGCACCTAGCCCCTCTCCCTTAGGCTACCCTGTACACACAAGTTACGACAACCAAGAACTAAAGTTCTTGGCTCAAACCTAAAGTCAGTTAAAACTGACTAATTCCTAAAATTCAACCCGTTTCAACGGGTTTTAGCTTTCAGCCCGCAATTTATTGCAGGGTATTTAGAGAATTTAGACTTGTGTGTACACGTTAACCCGTAGGAGATGCCGTGTACACACAAGTTATCAGATATAGAATGAGTTACTAAAGATCCCCCTCAGTCCCCCTTAAAAAGGGGGAAGAATTAATCAAGTCCCCCCTTTTTAAGGGGGATTTAGGGGGATCTAAACCCTCAAACGTAGATAGACAGACTTGTTGTACACCGTAGCTCTCCTGCGGGAGAGGGTGCTGGGAGGTGAGGGGCTTAAATAGATAAAGCCACTTTTCTGGCTAATTCTGCCATGCGACAGGAATAGCCCCATTCGTTGTCATACCAAGCCAAAATCTTGACCTGAGTTCCATCCACAACCATTGTCGAGAGCGCATCAATAATCGACGATCGCGGATCATCTTTATAATCAATGGAAACTAGAGGGCGTTCTTCATAGCCTAAAATCCCTTTAAGATCACCCTCAGAAGCAGCTTTTAGTAATCCATTTACTTCTTCAACTGTGGTTTCTCTTGCCAATTCAAATACACAGTCCGTAAGCGAAGCATTAAGTAGAGGCACGCGCACCGCTAATCCATTTAATTTGCCCTTAAGTTCAGGATAGATCAAGGTTATCGCAGTTGCCGATCCTGTGGTGGTAGGAATTAGCGACAAAGCGGAAGCTCTGGCGCGTCGCAAATCTTTGTGGGGCGCATCAACGAGGGTTTGGGTATTCGTATTATCGTGAATGGTAGTAATCACACCATGCTTAATTCCTAAACCTTCATGGATAACTTTCACTACAGGTGCGAGACAATTGGTCGTACATGAAGCCGCCGTGAGAATCTGATGCTGGGCGGAATCGTAGAGATGATCGTTAATGCCCATGACGATATTCAGCGCTTCTTCCTTCACAGGAGCCGCGACGATCACTTTCTTTACGCCCTTAGTAAAATAAGGATTTAGGGTTTCGGGGGTGCGGAACTTACCAGAACATTCTAGAACTATGTCTACGCCTAAGTCTTGCCAGTTGACTAATTCGGGTTGGGCATATTCGCTAAAATTAAGGGATTTATGATCGATTTGGATGCGATCGCCGATTAACTGCACATCGTGTTGCCAGCGTCCATGCACTGAGTCAAATGTAAGTAAATGCGCGGCAGCTTCTACGCCGCCCTTGACTTCATTAATATGCACAAATTCTAATTCGGGAAAGTCCCAAGCAGCACGCAGAACCAATCTGCCGATCCTGCCAAAGCCATTAATACCAACACGCACAGCCATAGATTATTTGGAGGTTAAGTATACTTTAAATATTGATTAAGATAAATATTTATAATAATCAATATACTCATATTGAATGTATTTGTGGAAATCTGTCAACAGCAAAAATTGAACTAGAGCCACATCAACTAGTCTTCAACTATGGCAATATAAGTTTATGAAGCCAAATCTATCGATCACCTGTTGTCCTCCTTTGCTAGAAGGTCGCTTAACCTCTGATGAGGCAAATTATTTAGCAACAACATTTCGGGTATTGGGGGAACCTGCGCGATTACAAATCTTGAGTTTGATCGCGGCTCAGCCAAGTCAAGAAGTATGCGCCTGTGAATTGGTGGAAACATTAGGACTAGCACAGCCAACGGTGAGTCATCATCTCAAAGTTCTATATGAAGCAGGTTTACTGACTAAGGAACGGCGTGGTACTTGGATTTACTATCGCATTTTGCCTGAAAAATTAGCGATCTTACGCGATGCTTTATCATAGGTAACACTCGGTTGTACTGCCCGCTTAGCGGGCAGTACAACCAAGTCAATACCATCGAACTAAATCAAGATATGCCTGACCCCATAGGCGAAATGGTGATAAAAGGAGAAGTGTAGGAATTAGAGAAAAAGTTACTGTAAGGATGGGCGGCGTGAATCACCGCCCATCCTTACCTATAAATTTCACCTGTGGCGACAGCTATATAGCACCTTTCAAGCAAACGAGGTACATAGGATTGTTTCCCCGACTTTGGCGGGGAAACAATCCCGTACTTGATTAGACGGGTAAACACTATAGGTTAACGATATACAAAACAATACAAATGTTAATATTCATCAATTTTGCCCCAATCACCGTAGATGCAATGCTAACATCCAAAATAGTTAAACCTTGATTAAACACAGCTTTAGGAGCGCATTTTGACATTACGAGTTGCTATTGTAGGCGGCGGTCCTGCGGGTTCTTGTGCGGCTGAAACACTTGCCAAAGCAGGGATTGAGACCTACATATTTGAGCGTAAGCTAGACAACGCCAAACCCTGCGGTGGAGCAATTCCTCTATGTATGGTTTCTGAATTTGAGTTGCCTGACGAAATCATCGATCGCCGCGTCCGTAACATGAAAATGATCTCTCCCAGTAATGTGGAAGTAGACATTAAGTTGGACAATCCCGATGAATATATCGGGATGTGCCGCCGCGAAATTTTAGACGCTTTTTTACGCAATCGTGCTGCTGACCTTGGCGCAAAGCTGATTAATGGTCGCGTACTTGATATTAAAATCACTGAAAATGGTAAAAAGCCCTATGTAATCACCTACTCAGACTTTGCGGAAGGTGGTAATGAGGGCGTAATGCGTACCCTTGAAATCGATTTAATTGTTGGCGCTGATGGTGCTAACTCGGTCGTAGCCAAGGCGATGGATGCGGGAGACTATAACTATGCGATCGCCTTCCAAGAGCGTATTCGCATTTCCGACGACAAGATGGAATATTACAAAGACCTTGCCGAAATGTATGTTGGCGATGATGTATCGCCCGACTTTTACGCATGGGTTTTTCCTAAATACGATCACGTTGCGGTTGGTACTGGCACAATGCACAAAAACCAAAAGCTGATCAAGCAATTGCAAGCGGGGATTCGCGCTCGTGCTTTACCTCGCATTGAAGGCGGCGAAGTGATCAAGGTCGAAGCTCACCCCATTCCTGAGCATCCCCGTCCTCGGCGGGTGGTTGGTCGGATTGCCCTCGTTGGCGATGCGGCTGGCTATGTCACCAAGTCCAGTGGCGAAGGCATTTACTTTGCAGCCAAGTCTGGTCGGATGTGTGCTGAGGCGATCGTGGAGTTTGCTGAAGCTGGTAAGCGCATTCCGACTGAAGCTGATCTCAAGGTTTATATCAAGCGTTGGGACAAGCAATATGGTTTGACCTACAAGGTTTTAGACATTCTCCAGAATGTGTTTTACGCCACCAATGCCACCCGTGAGGCTTTTGTCGAAATGTGCGCCGATAAAGATGTGCAGAAGCTCACTTTTGACAGCTATCTATATAAAACCGTCGTTCCTGCTAATCCTTTAACTCAGTTGAAGATTACCTTCAAGACGATCGGTAGTTTGCTTAGAGGCAATGCTCTAGCCCCCTAATAAAAGATATCAATACTTGACGCACCAAAATCTAAATACTTTCCCTCTTAAAAGGGGAAAGTTCAAATCGGTAAAGATTTGAGTGGTGTGTCAAGTATTTGGTAGTCCTAAACAAGTAAGGATGATCGGTACAGACTTGGCAATGAATCCCAAAGTTTTCTGGCTCCTTGTTCGGAGCGATCGCCGATATGAACCCCAACAATTTCGTGGGTTTCGAGTTTCCGATTGACATAATCCTGCAACCAAGTTTCAGAAACGTCAAAAACTCTAGCAATGCCGGCAAGAAGAATCTTCTCAGGTAAGAGTTTGTCAGTCAGGGTTTGGGGGTTTTCAGAAATTATTTTTTGCCGTGGTGCTTCAACAAGCGGTTGAAACCAAACTTCGCTTACCTCTCAGCGCTAAAGCGCGGAGTTTCTCGCGTATCACGAGGTCTTTTATGAGTTGACAACTCGACTGGTTCGTGAAAACCAAGTGATTGCAGTCGAGGATTTGTCCGTGAAGAATATGGTCAAAAACCATAAACTCGCCCTCTCGCTCTCTCGATTAGTGATGCTAGTTGGGGTGAAATTGTTAGACAACTTGAATATAAGTGCAACTGGTATGGTCTTACTTTTGTCAAAATTGATCGTTGGTTTCCTAGCTCTAAAAGGTGTGGACATTGCGGTTATGTTGTGGATAAGTTGCCTTTAAATGTCAGAGAGTGGGATTGTCCTACAGCAAAACTCGATCAAACCCGCCACAAGAAGGGTCGCAGGGCGAAGCCCCGCAACGGGTTTTATATTTTAATTTGTGGCGGGTTTGAAAACAAATTGCTGTAAGTGCAGCACACATCACGATAGAGATCACGATAGAGATGTAAATGCTGCTAAAAATATTCTTGCCGCAGGGCTTGCGGTGAATGTCTGTGGAGCGACTGTAAGACCTGAAGAGAGTAAGTCTCGGAAGGCTGGTGCTAGGTCGCAGAAACCTAAGTCGTGAGTCTTAGGAATCCCCGTCACTTCAGTGCGGGGTGGGGATGTCAAGGGTTGAGATATAATCAAGTCGCAAATCATCCAAAGTTAGCGCGATCGCTCAGTCTAAATCAAAAGCAAAAGCAAAGGAAAACTGACTATGACGGTTATGCTGAAAAATAATAAACCGCTATTTTCACAACATTATTTGGATCATCGCATTCAAGAATGTTCGGAATGGCAGTTTGATATAACCGCTAAGTTTGATACTTTGCTCAGTCTCTATTTGTCGAAAAAAGATCTGCTGCCAAAACTCAGTGAAGCGCAAACGGAAGAAGTATTTATTAAGCCAGCTTTAGATATTTTGGGGTTTAGCAATATTCCCCAAGTCACGACTCATGGCAAAGGTCGGGCGGAGCGTCCCGATTATGCGTTATTTACCAATGAAGGCGATCGCGATATTGCTTATCCATTACAAGATCAGGAGACGGCTTTTTATACGCGGGTGAGTGCGATCGCCGAGGCTAAGTATTGGGAACGCGCACTCAGTAAAGTTTCGGCAAACGATCAGAGAGATATTTATAAAAATGCGAATCCTTCATTTCAGATTACAAATTACTTGGTGGGAACGGGAGTTGATTGGGGGATTTTGACAAATGGGCGTGAGTGGCGGCTGTATTATCGGTTAGCTTCTTCGACAGCGACAGAGTTCTATCAAATAGATTTGGTGGAGTTGTTAGAATCGCAAGCAGAAGATAAATTAGAACAGTTTAAATATTTTTGGTTGTTTTTCTGTGCTGATAGTTTTGTTAAAAATCCGCAGGGACGTAATTTTTTAGAGCTTGTGCGCGATGGTAGTAACACCTATGCAAAACGGGTTGGTGAAGAGTTAAAGGCTTTAGTATTTGAGCAAATATTCCCAAGTATTGCAGGAGGATTTGCGGCGAATGCTTTTCGATTAAATTATCAAGTCACATCGGAAGAGCTTTATGAAGCGACTTTATCGTTTTTATATAAGCTCTTATTTTTGCTTTATGCCGAAGCTAGAAATTTATTGCCAATAGATAATAGAGATTATCGAGAACTTAGCATAATTCAAACAGCCCAAGAAATTGCAACTCGTATTGACCAGCAAAGAGCATTTGGTCAAACAACAGCATTGCTCTATGAAAGATTATTAAATCTATTTAGAGTTGTGGATCTTGGTGATCCTAATTTAGAAGTACCGCGTTATAACGGTGGTCTATTTCATTTTGAATTTAACCAATCTGATGATCAAGTTGATTATCCTGCGAATCATTTTTTACACAGATTTAAACTTGCAGATGTAGTTTTAGCGCCAGCCTTAGATAAACTCGCTAGATTTGAAGGCTTGCCGATTGATTATAGTTTTTTGGGTGTGCGTCAATTAGGTTCTATTTATGAAGGATTATTAGAATATCGCGTTATCATTGATGATGCCGAAAAAGGGCAAGTACATTTAGAAAACGACAAAGGCGATCGCAAATCAACGGGTTCTTATTACACGCCTGATTACATCGTTAAATATATTGTTAGTCATACCCTCAAGCCAATTTTAGAAGAGCGATCGCAAAGATTTGCGGAGCTAATGGTAGAAATCAATCAATTACATCAACAATTGCAAGATAAGCGTTTGGGCGTACAAAGTCGTAATGGTATTCAAAAGGATTTACAACGCTTAGGACGTGAAGCGCAAACAACATTACTTGACATAAAAGTATGTGATCCATCAATGGGAAGTGGTCACTTTCTAGTTGAAGCAGTAGATTATTTAACCGATGAATTAATTCTAATTTTAAATCAATATCTTGAGCATAATCCAATTTTAGAAATGCTCAATCAGACTCGTCAAACTATTTTAGAAAATTTAGCTAATCAAGGAATTAGAATTAGTCCAGATCGCTTAGAGCCAACTCAACTATTGCAGCGAGTGGTAATGAAGCGCTGTATTTATGGTGTGGATTTAAATTCGATGGCTGTGGAATTAGCCAAGGTAAGCTTATGGCTACATTCCTTTACTGTTGGCGCTCCTTTAAGTTTTCTTGATCACCATTTACGCTGTGGTAATTCTTTAATTGGTACAACTGTAAAAGAAGCTGAAGCGGGTATGAAACAGGACTCAACAGGACAGTTTAATTTACTGGCGGGTCCATTTGTAGGTTTATTACGCGCTGCTGAGATTATGCGCGGTGTAAGTATTCTCAGTGATGCCACTTTTGCGGAACTAGAGCAAAGTGAAAAATTATTTCGCCAATTTGATCAAGCTGCTAAACCCTATAAACGTTTATTAGATATCTATGTATCGAAGTTTTTTGGCTTAAAACGTGCAGAACATTTTTTGAGCGTATTTGGGACAAAGGCAATTTCGGCTGATCCTGCAAAAATGAATAAGGCTGATGCCGCCGTATATAAAAATTCTCAAAAGCTCAGTAACGAGAAACATTTTTTCCATTGGGATCTCGAATTTCCAGAAGTATTCATTGATCTAGAAAATGCTTGCTGGCATGAAAACGCAGGTTTTGATGCAGTAATTGGTAATCCTCCTTATGAAGAGTTATCTGAAGAAGTCAGAAGTAGTGTAGTGAATGAGATCGCTTATTTTCAAGCAACAGCTAGATTTAATCATGCACTAGGCAATCGTATTAATATCTATCGACTTTTTATTGTGCAAGCTATTAGTATGCTCAAATCGAGGGGAGAACATGGCTTTATTGTTCCCTTGTCTCTTTTAGCCGATCAATTTACCTTGAATTTGAGAAAATATTTGTTGGAAAACTTGGAGATAAATGCTATTGAACAATTTCCACAAAAAGATGATCGACATAGCAGAATATTTTTTGAGGCAAAACTATCAACTTGTATTTATATCCTTTCCAAAAAGTTACCTAACACAAACCATGAAGTTTATGTTCGCACGCATTTAGGAAGAGATATTTTAGATGAATCAGCTTATTACAAAACATTACAAAACGATTTTATGAAATTTGATTCATACAATCTTTCAATCCCTGGATTAGATAAGCAATCTTGGGATCTTACTTTGCGTTTAGCAACTGATGAAATATTTATTAAATTAGGAGATTTTATTTCAGCTTCACCTGGTGAGTTAATGATTAATAGTTCATTTAAACCATACTTGAGTGATAGTGTTTCTGGGGAGGAAGCGATTCGAGGTTCTCATATTGCAAGGTATGCAGTTGTAGAACCTAAACAGGGAGAAGCAGTCTTTTTTAATCGTAATTTGTATTTATCAGAACATATCAATAGTAAAAAATCTTTAGCTTACCAACAAACGAGAGTTGTCTATCAGCGCTATGCAGCCATTGATAATTATCGAAGATTGATTGCAACAATACTTCCTGAAAACTACTTTTGTTCTCATACAACTGGATATATATCAGAAATCAAAGATTATAGTTTAAGCTTTATATCTACTTTACTTAATTCAAAATTGCTTGATTGGAGATTTAATCTAACCAGCACCAATAATAATATTAATGGTTATGAGATTGAATCCTTACCTGTCCCAAAGATAAATTTCACGACTCCAACTGATCGCCGTCAGCAGTTATTGCAAAATGCGATCGCACTCTATGAGCAATATCAAAGCGATCGCCAAGTTCAACCAATCTTAACTCAAGTAAACTATCACCTCAATCAACAACCCGAAGAAGCCGATGTTATTCATGATTTGTTAGCTTATTTAGCAGAACAAATGATCGAACTGAATAAACAAAAACAAACTGAAATTAAAGGCTTTTTGCAATGGCTAGAACGCTTTATTGGTTGTGAAGTTGATACGCTTACAAATAAATCGAAAATCCAAAATTATCTAGGTGACTATTATAAAAATATGCCTCATCTTAGTTTTGATGAATTAATTGAAGTACTTAAGAAAAACAGTAAAAAAATCAAAATTGATCCTGTTGCTAGAAAAGAACAGCAAGCATTAGAAAAAGAGTACCAAGATAGTCTCAATACTCTTTTACCGATCAAAGCTCAGTTAACTCGCTGCGACCAACTTATTGATGCGATCGTTTATCGACTCTATGGCTTGACCGAAGCAGAAATCGCGATCGTTGAAGGCAAAATCACTCCCAAACTCACCAACTAGGCTGTATGAGGTTGACGACTTAGGCGATCGCAAATTATCTGATATTCATCGAGGGTCAAATCTTCAGCTTTAATTTCAGATGGAAAAAATTTGGGTGTGGTGATATTTGGAGTCATAGTTAATGCGAATTTTTTGTTGAATTAATAGCGTTAGCGATAAGGCGATCGCTATTAATTACAAATAGAGAAGGTCTGTCTTTAGAAGGGAGCGTCATCGAAGTAACAAAGTCTACCTTCCATCGTTGGCTGTAGGTGGCGGGCAATGGAACGATATCAGCCTGCGAAATTTTCTGCAATGCGGGATGGGAATTGCTGAGTATGCCTACTAACTGATTATTCTGCTGATTGTTTTGATTACAGGTAATAATTAGAGATGGCTTAGAGACAACCTCTGCACCATTAACAACTAGTTGTTGTAAATCACTATCTTGAACCTTAGTTTGTCCAAATAATATCTTCCCCAGATCGATAATCATCACGTTATCACCTGAGAGAGTAACTTTGGGAACATGTTTTTCAAGGGGAATAACGCGATAAATTGCCTTAATTGGCAAAACAAACCAAGCAATGCGTAGACGGAAGGCGACATATTGCTGTTCAACATTAGGGCGAAGTTCTAAAAGTCTTTGCGATCGCAGGGAAGAAATGGCTGGCATAATTTTATTAGAAATGAAGGGATTTAATGAGGATTTAATGGGTAAGTTGCGCTAAAGTTTGCAGTAACTCATTATCTTTAAATGGTTTCGCAAAATATGCTGAGGCTCCTAGACGCATGGCTAGATCACGATGTTTGGAACCACTGCGTGATGTGAGCATGACTACAGGAATATCTTTGCAGTTCTCATCGCTGCGAGACTGCACAAGGAATCCAAATCCATCGAGTCTGGGCATTTCAATATCACAGATCACCGCACTGACTCTGGAATGATGGGAGAGGTTTTGCAGTTTGCGTAATTTTTCCATTGCCTCATGTCCATCCTTGGCTTGTTCGACGCGATAGCCTGATTTTTCTAAGGTCATGGCTAGAAAACGGCGTACATTAATCGAATCATCAACGACTAAAACAGTAGTGCGCTGATCGTTTCTTGAGGATGGCAGGGTTAACGGGCTAGGGGGATTTGTCTCCACATCAGCGATCGCCCAATCAAGCAGATTATCAATATCAACCAATGGCACGATTTTACCGCCGCCAAGAATGGCACAGCCCATAAACCCTGCGGGCATAGGAATTAAGCTCTGTACGCCGCGAATCGTAACTTCCTGCTCACCCCAATAGCGATCGACCTGTATGCCAAAAGGGATATTATTTCGCGCAACAATTAACATTAACGGCTCATCGACAGTCGGGCGGTTCTCAGTTTCCACTTGTACTTGAGGGCGTGAAAAATGAAGGCGATCGCCTAATCGCAAAAGTGGCACCGAATAACCTTCCCAATCTAATACCTCTTGATTGGCGACTGTGTAAATAGAAATATCGCGAATTAGCAGAATTTCTTCAACGGCACTGGTCAAGATTGCCATCTGTAAACCATTGCTTTCAAATAGGAGAACGCGAGCAATGGAGAGAGAAACTGGGACAGTCAAAATAAAAGTTGTACCTTTACCAGCTTCTGTCTCAATTCGCACATTACCGCCGATGGTATTTAGATTGGAACGCACCACATCCATACCCACACCGCGCCCCGATAGATCGGTCACGCGATCGGCGGTACTAAATCCTGATTCAAAGATCAAATCTAGTAACTCTGCTTCACTAGAGCCATCGAGATCGGTTTCGCTCAATCCCATCTGTAGGGCGCGATCGCGTAGTTTCGCAAAATTTATGCCATTGCCATCATCGCTGACCGTAATTACGGTTTGATTGCCCCGATAACCTGCGGCGATTTCGATTTTTCCTTTGGGTGGTTTCCCTGCGGCAACACGGATTTCAGGGGTTTCAAGACCATGATCAAAGGCATTGCGGATTAGATGCAAAAGGGGATCTTCTAAAATTTCTAAAACCGATCTCTCAACTAAAGTAGAACTACCGCGCACTACGAGTTCGACCTGTTTGCCATGATTTATTGCCAAATCGCGTAATAGGCGGGGGAATTTACCCAATATTTCGCTGAGCATCCGCATTCTTGCCTTGGCGATCGCGGTTTGCATTTGTCGCGCCGCTCTTCCTAGTTCTCTTTCTGTTTTCTCAGTATCAGTTAAAGCAGTTTCCAAATCGCTGGAGACTTCCTGTAACTGCACTACGCTATCCATAATTTCGCGTGACAGGATGTGAAGTTCGCTATAGCGATCCATTTCTAAGAAGTCAAAGCGACTGTCGTAGGATGTCACTTCTTGATGAAAATTACTTACAGGCTGCAAGGATTCTGAGGATGTGACGACGCGATCGTAGGCTTCTCGGAGTTGGGCATTAGATTGTTCTAATCCATGCATTCTTGTATTTAAAAGCTGGACTAAATCGCGCATCCGTTTTAGTTGCAGACGCAAGCCACTGCGTTCAGCATTTAACTCACCAAAGCGATCGCTGAGGGCTTCTAAATGATGGAGAGGTACGCGAATTGTGGCATCAGCAGTATTAGGAATAGTTTCATTGGATGGGGAAGCAACTGCTGTCACATCCTTCACATCCTTCACATCTGTAATATCTGTAATATCTGTAATATCTGACTTGTGTTCTACATTAAAAGGACTAGGTTCGAGAATTAGAATGTCTTCTTTAGTAGTTAATTTAGCATCTTTAAGGGAAGCTCCATTTTGAAAATCCTTTAAATCAACCACTACAGGTGATAGCTCAAACTTTGCGGGTAAAGCTGTAAACTGTCCGACTAACACAAGGGCTTGCGATCGCCGCCAAGCTTCTAAGGCGGCGGTAGTGACTACACGAAGATCGTTACTTTCATCTTCTAAGGCAAGGGTAATTCCTTCGCAAAGAAGACTAAATGCTGGTAGCTCCAACATTTCCCCTAAGCAACCAAATTCCTGACTTGTGAGTTTAAATTCCTCTCGGAGTACCATAGATTTGGAGTCAGCGAGGACATTTGTGAGGCGTTCTAAACAGGCATCTACTTCCGTCGCAAACATGAGGACGCGCATATCCTGTCCTGCTTCCTCAGATAACAGATTGGCTTCATCCTGTGCTGATAGATCCCCTAGGATTTCATGCAATTTGTTAAAGGGAGGAAGAATATATTCTTTGATCCATTCAGCTTTGGGAGCTTTACGCTGTTTATGGATATTCGCAATTTTGCCCATACCATCGATCGCACTGAGAAATGAGCTTTCTATTTCAGATCCAATTATGGTTTGATTTTTTGCCTGTAAAATTTTAAAAAAGTCTTCTAAACGATGGGCTAAATCACTAAGAGACTTGAACCCCATCATCGCGGCTCCCCCTTTCATGGAGTGGGCTGCGCGTAAAATTTTATTAGTTGCCGATCGCTGCAATCCGCGATCGCTCAATCCTAATACTTCTGTTTCAATATCAGCGAGAAAATCTTTAACTTCATCGAGAAATAGCAAGCGCACTTCCCATTCGCGATCGCTAATTGTGGGGGGAGCTTTTGCCCCTGATGTAGTAACGCCTGCTGTGCTTGACATATCAACTCTCCTATAAATGTATATGGCGGTATATGGCGTTATAAATAATCTGTTTTCCCTGCCTTCGGCAGGGAAAACAGATTATTCAACCTTAAAGGTTTGTACTGAAGCTTGTAATTGATTGGCGACTTCTGCTGTTTCCTGCAAAGCTATTGACACATTACGCGAAACTTCTGAAGAATTCTGAGACTGTTGAGAGAGCGTGAACATCAGCGATCGCACTGATTCCGAAGTTTGTACCTGTGAAGTGGTGGCAAGGGAAATCTCTTGAAAAAGTTCATTCACCTGACGCGACACCTGCATGATTTGACTCAAACTCTTACGAGCCTCCTCAACTAGGTTCGTTCCTTCAACTACTTGGACTGTACTGGCTTCCATCGCTTGCACCACTTCGCTAGTTTCCTGTTGAATACTTTCGACCAAACTTTCGATTTCCTTAGTAGCTGTTGCGGACTGAGCCGCTAGTGCGCCGACTTCTTCGGCAACTACCGCAAAACCTCGCCCTTCTTCACCTGCCAAAGCTGCTTCAATACTGGCATTCACCGCTAACATATTCGTTTTCAGTGCGATTTGGTCGATTAGTACCACAATCTTAGAAATCTGTTGCGAAGCTTCACCAAGCCGTTTTACTTTCTTTGCGGTTTCTGCAACGGTTTGTCGCAATTGCAAAATACTTTGCACAGATTGCTCAATGACCATACTCCCATTTTTCGCAGTGTTTGCCGCCGAGATCGAAGCATTAGCTGCTTGTTGAGCGCTGTTCGCCACCTGTTGAATGGAATTAGTCATTTGCTCAACGGATTGTAACGCTGATTCTAGTTGTTGCGCTTGGGAGTTGGCATCTTCAGCAAGGTTCTGAATTGCGATGTTATTCGTATCAACCGATATATTTACTAGTCCTGCGGATTGTTTGACCTGACGCACGATATCGCGTAAGTTTTCGATAATAGCGTTAAAAAAGTCGGCGACAATGCCAATTTCTCCTGCCGAAATCTGAGCGCGTACCGTCAAGTCACCATTAGTTGCACCTTCCACATCGCTAACTAGACTAAGTAATTCCCGTTGTAAGCTTTCACTGCGTTGACGCTCTTGCTCCGCCAAAGATTTCTGTAACTCTAATCTTTCGCGTTCCTGCTCCGCCAAAATAGATTGCTGCAATTCTTGATTGGTGCGTTCTTGCTCCGCAGTAGAGCGTTGTAGCTGTAGATCGATGATGCTTTGTTGGGCGCGATCGCGATCGCTGAGATAACTACGAATTAGCTTCAGCGCTACACTATAGGCGGCGATCAATGCAGGCAAAGTGACGAGTGTAAAAACAAGCGAAATAATTAGGCGTTGACCAAATGACTGGAAGTCCCTCTGAGTTTCATTTTGAATAGCCTTCAGGGTCGCTGTAGTGCCATCAGCATAGATTTTTTTCTGAGTTTCATAGTCATTACTAAAAAGAACGCGGGAAGCTTCATTTCTTTTGCCCTGACGGACTAAATCAAAGGATTTTTTTTCTAAATTCACCAATTTGCTATTGGCTTCGTTGACTGCGACTGAGTTGCTTTTATAGGCTTCA
>DCSN01000033.1:9901-16790 GCA_002325645.1 Pseudanabaena sp. UBA1465 | reverse complement strand
ATAAGTCAGCAAGCGTTGCAGCTAGCTCCACGCCAGAGCTACCAGCGCCGAGGATGGCAATGGTTAATAAGTTTTTTTTCTGCTGTGGTTCTGAAGTTTGGGTAGCTTTTTGCAAACAATCGCGTAGTTTCCAAGCTAAGGCGATCGCATCGTCACTGGTACGAAAGGCTAAAGAGTTTTCTCTAGCTCCTTTAACTCCAAAGTAACCCGCTACAGATCCGAGGGACAGCACTAAATTACTATAGGTGTAATGCAAGCCAGAGGCTAAGACAACTTGACGCTGTTGTAGGTCAATCGATTGCACCTCATCACGAATGAAGGCAATGCCACTTTTATGTAAAAGAGCATCATAACGATGACGGATAAATTGCATGTTCATCTCACCACTGAGAAACTCATACAATAGTGGCTTAAAAATAAAATTCCATTCGCGATCGATTAGAATTGTGGGAGTTGTATAGTGCTGACGACTCAAATGTAACGCTGTAAATAAGCCCGTGAATCCTCCACCTAAAATCAAAGTTGGTAGCGGTTCGGGAGCAAGTAATTGTTGAGAAGATTCTGATATTAATATATTCGACATAGTTATTCTCCTTGTAACGAGATGTAGCCTTTGGTACTGATTGGATTCCTAATCTAATGTAAAATAGTAATCTTCCCGCCTGAATAGAGCGTGAGCATCCAAATCCCATCAAATAAGAGATTAATTCCAATTAGAGTGCCAATCAACCAAACGGCGCTAAGCGGAGAGCTTGACCAGACGAAAATACCGAAAATAATGCCCATGAGTCCACTCACAAGCATCCATCCCCAGTTGGGAGAGATCCAGCGCATTTGAAAAGCGAGTGATACCTGAATCATTCCTTGCAAGAAAATGGTAATGCCCAGCACGATCGTGAAAGCAAATGCTCCTTCGAGTGGATTTACCATTACAAAAATCCCAGACAAGAGATATAAAAAGCCGAGAACCATTTTCCAAACGATTCGACCTGAACCTCTTGACTGCAAGGAATAGGCGATTTGGGCTATCCCAGCAAAAATGAATATCCAACCAAACAGAATGGTTGAAGCGATGGTAGCGAAAAAGGGAAATGCGATCGCAATAATACCTAACAGGATCATCACAATCGCGATCGCGGTTATCCATCCAGAGCCAACAATTTGCTCGTCAGTATCATCGTATTCGGTAGCGCTCATGTTGTTTCTCTCTCAAATGTATTGTAGTGCGAAGGATTTTAGGGTTAGGGTCAGCGCAAAGCGCTACCCTTAAGATTACGATTCAGATCGATACCACTCAACCTTGAGTTGATTATCTACAGAATGTACCCCTGGTGCGCCCCAAGCAACTCGCTCAGCTTCGTCTAGCTCGGCATAGTTTCCAACCTTGCCATGCAGCGTCACTTTGTTCCCAGTGGTTTCAACACGGATCTTGTTTGCATCTAGCAGCGCACTACGTTTGAAGGCGGCTCTAATGTCATTGGTAATGTCGGTTGCCTTCAATCTAGGCTTGACTGTGATCAGATTAGACACGCCTTTAACGCCCAAAAGGTTATACAAGAAGTTTTCAGCGGAACTCTTGAGATACTGCCACTCTACCTCACCTTCGAGGGTGATCCAAGCATCACTAACCGTTACTTTAATGGTTCCTCGAGGGATTGAGGTAAACCAGTCGATGTGGTGCGCGGCAGCCGTAGCAATATCTCCATCTGTATGAAGCGAAGAACTTGGTAACTTGATTAAAATGTCATCCGCGATCGCCTTTACACCAGCAACCCGTCTAGTCGCTTGCACGGCTTGCAATTTCTCGTTAGAGCTAGTTGCATAGCCATTGAGTGTCACCGTTCCATCTTTAACTAAAACGCCAATGTCTGTAACCTTAATACTTGGTTCATATGCGAGTTCGGCAAGCACATCAGTCTTGAGATCGGTGTCAGTTTTTTGGATAGATAGAAGTGTAGTCATTTATTTCTCTTAACGCTATACAGAATTTATTTACGAGAAGTTGCATCCGATCTCGAACATTGAGATCACATTTCAGTAGCATATACATTGAGTAGAATGATAGAAATAACGAATAAAGCTTCACAGGGATCTATATATCTCTATGTAGATATACTCGCGATCGCTGCATCCAGCTTGATCAAAGTTTCTCTCCCATTAGCGTCTTCAATCTGAATTACGACAATTTCACCATTTGAATTTTCGCCCGTTGAAATTTGCTTGGGTGAATCAATAGTGTGACCATAGGTCATCTCATCTTTGCCCACTTCGATCGCCAAGTTGTCACCCTTATCTGGGCGGTCATAAATTAACGACAACAAAGGCGCATTTTTAATCAATGATTCATCACCAAGTTCTGAATCAATGATCTCAATCTCAATATGTCGTCCAAGATGCTCAGATGAGAACTGGTCAAAAAATTTGCTCCATTGTTCTTGAGGGATAGATTTGCTGAGGGCGATTGTATTCGTCATAGGATTTCTCGCAGTAAAAATTAGTAAATCAGATGGGTCTTTATGTGTTTTTTGCAGCAGCTTCAGCATCTAGTCGAGCAGCGATCGCTGCCAAAGTTGCTTCTTCAGCTTCTTGTATAGTCGCTACAGACAAAGCGATCGCAGTAGCGGCATAGTCTTCGGCTTTATCAGCTCGATGCTCAAGATTTTTCACCTTCCGACTCAATTTCCATTCCTCAACATCTGACTTCAACTCAGACTCTTTTTCCTCAAGTTGAGTTTTGAGCTTGGCTCGGTATTCGTCGAATTCTTGTTTTTTGGATTCTAGTGTCGCTTTCGCTTCATCAAGTTTAGATTGAATCTCATCTTGAGTTTTCTTCGGCACAGATTGAAGGTTATCTCTCAGTGATTTCAGCCTCTCTTCAACTACTTCCAAATTGTCATGTAGTTTTTTAGTGAAGTTGTCAACTGTAGTACTCATTGTCGTTTCCTTGATAATTACTGATAATTGATTGAGTTTTTCAAGATTGGAGAGAAACTTAGCGAGAATTTTCTTCCTCCTTCACAAGGGGGATTGAGGGGGATCTCTTAGAGCTTTTGGGAACAGAAAGAGATCCTTAAACGATTTGAATTTTATTGGCATCAATTATGGCACTGCGCTTAAATATTGTCGTGAACCAGTCAATGTGATGGATCGCGGCAGCAGCAATGTCGGAGTCGGCATTGATAAAGGAGTCGGGAAGCTTGATTTCAATGTCATCCGAGATCAGACGATCAACAGATTGAGTGAATATGAAAGCTCAGGCGCTTCTGCCCATAAATACGTTGTAGACAATCCCAATTACGGCTAAAACCAAGAGAATATGGATTAATCCACCACCAAGGTTAATAGAGAATCCTAATATCCAGAGGATAATAAGGACACCAATACCAGTCCAGATTAGATTCATAACGATTTCCTTTTCTATTTAAGTTTAAGTAATTTACAAATGGATAGGAATAGCTATTAAGCTATAGAGCGTCAATCTTTTTGGCTAGCTCAATATCTAGATCGCTAATTCCATCTACATCATGGGTAGCCAGATCGATTACTACGCGATTGTAGACATTGAACAATTCGGGATGATGATCCAATTTGTCAGCAGCAAAAGCTACTTTGGTCAAAAAGGTAAAAGCATCAACAAAGCTATCAAACTTGAAAGCTCGATTTAATTTTCCATCAACTACTTTCCACTCAGGTAGTTTTGCGATCGCAGTTGTAATCTCTTTTTCTGTCAATTTTGCTTTAGTCATAAAATAAGTTGAGTGTAATGGGTTTAAACTCGGTCAGAAATTACGCAAAACGTCTTGAAAAAGTAGGGACAATTCATGAATTGTCCCTAATAATTTAATTAGTCAACAGCTTTTTTGACTTCATCTTTGACATCTTCGGCAGCATTACGCACTTTTGCCTCAGCTTGTTTTGCATTGCCCTGCAACTGATCTTTGGTATTCCCAGTCAAATCGCCGACTGTTTCTTGTACTTTGCCTTCAACGTTTTTAGCAGCAGCTTTAGCTCTATTTTCTAAACTCATGATTTACTCCTTAGATTTGAGAATGATTTGAGAATATTTACCAGAGATGAATTAACAACTCTGGCTTATGGAACTACTGTGACAGGCGATCGCTTGATTTCCTGAATGAATTGATTGAATAAGATACAAACCTTCATCCAAAGATATCAGGCTTGGCGGCGCTTCGCGCCGCCAAGCCTGATTCCTAATCTAACTTCACTACCATTTTGCCAATGTTTTTACCAGCAAAGAGTCCGATGAATGCGCTCACAGCTTGATCGATACCTATCACCACGGTTTCTTTGTTTTTCAGTTTGCCATCTCGGAAATAACTGCCCACTTCCTTTTCAAACTCGCTCTGAAGCTCAAGGAAGTCACTAACGATTAGTCCTTTCATGGTCAATCGCTTAGTAATCATGTTAAAAAGATTAGAAGGTCCAGCCTGTGGACTTTCTTCGTTGTAGCCAGAGATGCCGCCACAAGCGATGATCCTGCCGTAGGTGCGTAATACGGAGAGGGCAGCTTCCAGAGTTTCACCACCGACATTATCGAAATAGACATCAATGCCATCGGGAACTGCTTGGTTTAATTGTTCAATGATCGGAGCAGTCTTGTAGTTGAATGCGATATCAAATCCACATTCTTCCTGTAAAAATTTGACCTTTTCCGCAGAGCCTGCGGCTCCAATCACCTGACATCCACGCAATTTGGCGATTTGTCCAGCGACACTGCCCACTGCACCTGCTGCTCCCGAAATAAAAATCACGTCACCAGCTTTGACTTCTACTAAATTCAAGCCAGCCCAAGCGGTCATACCCGTCATACCCAGTGCGCCAAGATAAACTGAAAGTGGTTGAATGTCTGGACTGACCAGATGCAACGTTTTCGGTGCAGCGATAAAGTATTCTCGCCAGCCAAAGCTGGAAACAACAATATCTCCCTGCTTAAATTCCTTAGCGCAAGACTCGATCACTTCTCCGACTGCACCGCCATCGAGGGGTTTACCTAACGCAAAGGGCGGAACATAGGATTTCCTGTCGCTCATGCGACCACGCATATAGGGATCGACTGACATATAGAGATTGCGAACCAGCACTTGTCCTTCTTGCAGTGGTTCTAATTTGGTTGTAGCGATCGCAAAGTTAGCTGCGGTTGGCATCCCGTTGGGACGAGAAACTAATTGAATTTCGCGGCTAATGATATCTGTCATAATTTTCTCTTGATTATTTTGAATAATGATATAGAGACAATAATAGGCGGCGCTTTGCACCGCCTATTATTTACTTTAATGCTTTGATTAGAGCTTCAAACTGAACTAGCAAAGACTTGTCATGAGGTGTAACGGGTGGAATCTGGCGATCGATCTTTAGGAATTCATAGACCACCATTTGTGCAGCCCGTTAAAGAGCCAATCCCGCCACCCAACATATATGCTTTAGACTCATTATTCATGTCAAGTGTTGGCATATTATTTTCGTGACGTTTTAATCTGTCTACATTCATTAGCTTCTAGTTGTGCTGGTTGAGATCGCGTATGGTTAATGTATAAACTGAAGTGATTGTATGAAATAAATTCAATTCTTCACGCGCAATAAAAAACAAAATTCTCTACACCAACTAGTTGGGCGACATGAAAAGCCGAAGTAATTGCACCTTCATGTAATCCATCGCCAAGATAGGAACCTGCATGATAAGTGTTATTCTCTCCATTAGTGGCAATCACTTCATCGCGATATTTAAATGATTCAGTGGTATATAACGGCGTGTGATGCTTTTGGATGTGAATAAGGCGATCGCCAGCAATTATCTCTTCCAGTTGGTAGGATAGAAAATAGTTTTGAGGTGATGCAATATCGCAAAGCTGATTTAAGCAACTGTTATAGCCCCACCCAGTATCGGTTTGAAAAAAGTCAAATTCTGAAGGTTGTTTGATGCCATAGCGATCGTACATAGAGCTATCCTGATGGACAATGCTATTCACATGATTTGCTCTCCATTCTGAAAAACGTTTGACTTCCGATTCTGTCGGATCGGCTAGGAGTGACAGTACTTGGTCAGGTGGTGTCGCAAATACGACTTTATCAAATTCCTGAACTTTGCCCTGCGATCGCACTATTTTGACAGCATTAGAATCTCTGAAAATATGGTCAATTTCTTCATTGAGAACGACTTCACCTTTAAATCTAGTCAATATTTTTTCAATATAGGAATACACACCACCTTTAATTCTGAACCATTTGACCGCAACATCGTCTCGCAAAACTGGCATCGCTAATTCTGCGGGAAAGTCGTCAATCATTTCCATCGGCATTGAGTAGCTATACATGACAAGTAACTTGAGCCAAGTATTGCGATCGCATGAGAGTTTCAGATATTGCGATAAAGGATGATTGTCAAACTCATTCAAGTTAGCAAATTTGATTTTGAGCCATAGTCCTAGGGAACGCGCATAGAGTCGATCGAGGCGCAAACGCTCCATCAAGCGACGGATACCTGTAAAGTTCTTACGGATTGCGACTTCCGATAGATAGTGACTGCCATTTTTAAAAAACATGGCTGAGCCGATATCAACTGGTTCGAGTTCCACGCCTAGCTCTTCCATTAGTTGCATAAAGTTTTGAAACACCGATGGAAATTCGATTACTCCACATTCGAGAACTTCCTGACAATCAGATTGGTTCGGTTGCACATTTTTGTTCAATGTCCGAATATGTCCGCCTAAACTAGACTGTCGTTCAAATACAGTGACTTGATGTCCCTGCTTATCGAGTAGGTAGGCTGTGACCATACCACTAGCGCCGCCGCCAATTATTGCGATTTTCATAATAGAATTCTCAATTAATAAAATAAATATCAAATCCAAGAGATCCCCCTCAATCCCCC
>DCSN01000033.1:1996-9818 GCA_002325645.1 Pseudanabaena sp. UBA1465 | reverse complement strand
CTTTTTAAGGGGGGCTGGGGGGGATCTAAACCCTCAAACGTAGACAGAGATACTTGTGTGTACACCGTAGCCTTTACAAAGGGGGCTGGGGGGGATCTCCCAAAATTACATCACCAGACAGTCTTTGATATAGCAATGCTCCCGTCCAAATCGTGGGCGCAAACCCAGGATAGCCAGATGAAGCATTACAAAAATAGAAATGATGGAGGGAAGTTTCGTGATTCAATCTGCCTAATCCCATATTGCGCGGTGTTAAGCTAGAACCATAGGAATTACCGTTAGGACACCAGCAAAAAAGCTCGTTTGTGGTCGGGCTACCCGTAATATGGAAGACCATATGCTTCCTAAAGTTCGGTACATATTTTTCCTCCACAACATCAAGAATAGAATCAAAAATCTCCTGCTTTTTGTGGTTATAAGCCTTGCGATCGCTTTCCTGTAATTGCTTAAAATAGGCATAATTGGCGACAGTCAGAAATTCCACAATTTGGCAATCCTCTGGACAGTCGGGGCTTGCATCGGTGAGTAATGTGGGCGTAGTAATGGCAAAACTAGGATTAGAATAATCATGGCGATCGTACATTTGAGCGAAGGCTTCATTAAGATTTTGATGCCCCGTATGGAAAAGATTCCACTTCCCAAATCCATAATCTCTCAGGTCGATATCTTTAACGACACAATAAGCCATGTAGTTAGATGCCGAATACTCATAATTGAGTTTTCGGCACACCGTTTTGGAGAATTGAGATTCTCCGATCATTTTGGCAGCTTTTTGGGGATCGATATTGCAAATCACCGTATCCCCCATAAATTCATCAGTCTGGTGGTTAAGGAGATTCATCGCCTGAACTCCTGTAACGGTTCTATTGGTAACGCTAAAATTGATAACTTCATGGTTAAGCAATACCTGCCCGCCGTGAGATTCGATGACTTTGACTAATGAATTAATCACATGCTCAAAATGTTGCGTCGGATAGAACGCCCCCGATTGATAGCCTCGGAACAATACCACCCAAGCATAGAAAGACAGTTGATTGGGCGGCAATAAAAAATCTAGCCATTGCAGAGCTAGTAAGGTTTGAGCAGCTTGGGGAAGTTGAAACTTATCAAATACATCTTGAAGGGTACTATTCAGATACTGAACCGTAGAAAACGCCTCAATCGGATGTTTGATTAGTTCCATCGGGTTAATTGGCGGCGATAGTTTCTTTAAGCCTTTGCCAGTTTTCTCTATTTCATTGATGAACTGACGCAGGCGATCGCTAGATTCTGGAAAGAGGCTAGATAGTCGCTGGATTAACTCTTCGGGATCTGAGGGAATATCGATCGCATATTCAGGGCTTCGCATATGATCGAAGCCTTGTGGGTCGTAACGCTCAAAGGTGACTTCATGTTCTAAGCCGAGTTTTTTAAGTACGCGATTGACGGTTTGCCCTTCGCCGCAATCCCAAACATAGTGAAATTGAGCGTTAAACTTATATTTTTTTGCCATCGTAAATGTATGCCCGAAGCCCCCAGGGTGTTCGTGAGCTTCGATAATTTGGACAGTTTTGCCAGAGTTTGCCATCAGCGCACCAAAGGTCAATGCTGATAAACCACTACCAACGATCAAGTAATCCGTTTTCATATTGGGCAATCCGCGAACTTATGGCATCACCCTGACAGGCTCTTGTTTTGTTTTCTGAATGAGTTGGTTGAGTACGATATAAAACGCAATCGGAAATCGATAAATTATGCTCAAGCAACTTGATATCTCTGATAATCATCTTGTACCAAGACTACAAATGGCGGGAACTATTTTAGACTGGTAGACAATACCTCTAATCCAACTTCTCAGCCGCCTTTAAAAAAGCACGTTTCGCTGCAATCTTATTCTTGCGATTGGTATAGCGCCTAAAACTCCTAACATCGCGATGTCTTGTTAACTCCATTGCCAAAGAAGGATCTAACTCATACTTCACAATCAAATTCGTCGCAAAGGTATGTCTGCCCCGATGGGAATGCAAATCAATCCCCGTCTTTTTAGCCAGATCGTCCATCACATGACGAATTCCCCAATAGGTCAGCCGCTTACCCTGACTACGATTAGAGCAAGACACAAACAAAGCGTTATCAGGCGATAGCTCTCCTTCTTGCGACCTCCGCCAATCCAAATAAGCATCCAAATCCTGAATCCCCAACTTCGTTAAAGGTACTTCCCCCTTACTATCCCACTTCGCCTCCTTAATCACCAATTCCCCATTCACATAATCCTCAACATTCAAACGAGAAACTTCTTCTGCTCTCAATCCATGCAACAACACCGAAAACAACGCCCGATCGCGTAACATCATTTTACTCAAGGCGATCGCTTCATAAATCTGCAACACCTCCTCATCCTCTAAATCCTTTGCCACAGGATCGGGCAATCGCTCCTGCTGAATGCCAATCGTCGGATCGGCAATTACATATTCAGAGAGCAGCATCCATCGATAAAACGATTTCAGAGTCCGCAATACCCGATTCACTGAACTCAAAGCCAACTCACGTTCCTTCAGCAAAAAAGTTTTAAATTGTGTCACTTTGCGCCGACTCACATCCACCCAAGCCAGATCGCACCAATCCATAAATATCCGCAAGTCCGCTTGATAAGCTTTACGACTTTTCGGCTGTAAAGACCTCGATGCTAAAAATTCATCAACCCTTGCTTGACGCAAGTCTGTGGCGGCGATCGCTTTGGGAGGTTCACTGTAAACAACTAAAATTGGCTCTGGAATGGACATATCAGCTTGTATTGGATTATTTATCTATCCACGAATCACAATGATTTCTCGACCTGCGGGACTAATAACATTCTCAGTCGTAGTGCGATCGCTTAGGGTTGGCAAACCAGAACGGCGATCGAAGATCACCAACCAACCCGTATCCAAACTCAATCCCGATAAATATTTATCCAACTGAGGCAACCCTTCCTTAAGTGGATCTGGTCTTTTATCAGCCCATACCTTCAACTCCATCGCCAAAGTTACCTTACCATAACGCAAACAAATATCCATTCTTCCCGAACCAATCGCATATTCCCTCTCCAACGTACCACCACCATTAACAACACGATGTAGAAAAGCCATCAATACAATATGAGGCGCAATCTCTGGATAGGGCGTACTTCCAAATAAAGGCTCTCCATGCTGCCGCCAGAATAATAAGAACGCCTCCAACAAGCGATCGGGCAAAAATTCACCTTGCTCACTAAGCCAGATTGGTTGAAGATACCCAATAGAAGCAGTAGTTACATAGGCAAGCACTCTAGGAAGCACTTCCTGATAAATAGGATTAGCGATCGCCAAACCATTTTCGTTAGTACAAAGCCCTAAATCTAAAACGTAGCGAATATCATCCTGTGGTACATCTGGCAGTTCCTGCCCAGCGAGAATAGGCTGAATCACTGCTCTGACTCGATCTTCCCTTAGTCTCTCGGCAAGACTATCCAAATGCGTATCCTGTCTCTTAATGAGTATTTCCTTCGCTTGATTCACTAACTCAGCAGTAATCGGAATAGATGGATCTTTCGTAATATATTCCACAATTTCCTTAGCGATCGCATTCACTAACCAAGGCTGACCCTGCGTCAAATGAAAAGCTAAATCAACAGCTTCTGGCGTAAATACCTGACCAGTCGCATCCGTATGTTGCTGATAGAGTTTTCTCACATCCTCAAGGGTAAAGTTGCTCAACGTAAAAGAACGCACTTTGATATTAAAAGGACTCGAAGTATTCAGCCGATCGCTCCCCCCAGAAGCATATTTATAATCTCGCACATCACGCATCCCCACCAGGGCAACTGACTGCGGAAATCCCTGCGGACGATTGGGAAAACCAGATCGGATTTGTCTTAATACCGAAATTAACGTTTCATTGCTCAAGGCATCAATTTCATCCAAAAAAACAACTAATGGACGGGATGATTGTTCAGCCCAGTTGCTCAAGTTTGTCCCAATTCTTGCTCCCGCTTTGGCATTTAGCCACTCATTAGGTTGCAGTTCTTTTGGCAAACGATACCGTATTGATTGCTTCCACTCATCTAAAATAGCTAGTTCGGCTGCTCCCAAATCATCAGAGAAAGCCGCCCCCACTTCCAGCGATAACATCACCGCCGTATATTGACCGCTAGCCGTTAGTTCTTGAGCAAGCGCCAGCATTGCTGTAGTTTTACCCACCTGTCTTGGCGCATGGATCACAAAATAGTTTTCCTGAGCAATTAGTTGTTTGATTTCAGGCAAGCGCTCTGTAGCTGACAGCATGTAATGAATGTCAGGCTTACAGGGACCAGCAGTATTAAACCATTTTGGCATGACAACAACTAACGGGCATAGATACCCCTTCAATATATAACACCGCGCCAAACAAACCCCTCAAACCTTGAAAACGCATCAACAGTACTAAGTATTTATACTCATTCGTATAAAACTAATGGCAAATAATTGACACTTATTTGCTCTAAAATAGTTCTGTGGCAGGTTTAGGTGTTGTGCTAGTTTTATTGATTTCATATGTGAAATTTGACTGGTGCGTGGCAATCTATTTGCGGCTTATACGCAAAGAGTGTAGGTTTACGATCTCTGCCATGCGCTAAATGTGCGATCGCTTTGGCAGTTCAATGCTATGGAGCCATTGCCTGAAATATCACAGAGAGGTTATTGGCTGGCATTGGTTTAATTTCTTTGAGAATTAGATTTTGATCGGCGGCGATCGCTATGACTTCTTCAATGTCGCGTACTCCCCACTCAGGGTTTTCATAGCGCAAATTGGCATCAAATTCAGCATTACTCTCGCTGGTATGTTTACCTTTTTGTTTGAATGGTCCGTACAAATATAAAATCCCTTGGGCTGACAGTAGTTTTTTGGCTCCTGAAATTAAGCCTAGGCAAGCTTTCCATGGGGCAATATGAATCATGTTGATGTTGACGATCGCCTGTATGTCTTGGTTAACTAAGCGCTGCTGCCAATCTGTTGTGGTTACGTCAAGCTGTATGGGGGCGGCGAAGTTGTCTGAGGGTTGGTGCTTTTGCCAGTCGGTAATACTGGCGATCGCTATTGGGTTTGGATCTGATGGTATCCACTGGCGCGGTTGTAAATGTGGGGCAAAAAAGACGGAATGCTCGCCTGTGCCACTGGCAATCTCTAACACCGTGCCTTTTTGAGGTAAAACCCGTAAAAGCACTTCTAGGATAGCGTTGCGGTTTCGTTGGGTTGCAGGTGCGTATTGGCGATTGTCGATCAACGGTTCTATGGGAAATTTGCCAAGACTGTAGCTTACTCCATTCCCAGTCAAAGATTAGCGTTGCGGCGCTTCGCGCCGCAACGCTAATTCTTGGTTTTTAATGTCTATTTTGATACTGGGAAGGGAGTAGATAAGACTGGGTTTAGATGCGATCGCTGTTTATAACGGTTAGCGATCCACACCTAAATCTCCTTATCCATGTTGTGCCGCAACCATTCGACTGGAGAGAAGAATCATCTTTAATCTGAGCTTCGGTTTACCAATCAAAAGACTTATTTCAAATGGCATAAATATAAGGTTCATCGCGAAAAAGGGTTGCGAAACAAATGGCGCAATGTTAAGTTTTATTACATCCAATAGAACTTAGATATGTGATTGCTATGTCTCCTATTTTTTCTTCTAACTTCAACAATTTTGAAAACATCAGCCAGACTCAAGCATGGTCTCTATTCTTTGCGTTTGGACGAAATGCTAACCTATTAGGCTCGAATCGCTTAAACGGCCGCGTTTTCACTTTATCCCTGACAGCAGCAGTGGTTGCAGCAGTGGTGGATGTATTAATTTCAGTTGTCTAGTCCAAGCTTCTACTAATCTAAAGACGATTGAGCGCTTTGCGCTTACTTAAAACCCAGAAATATTTTTAAAAGCGCCGCTTTTGGAAATATTTCTGTACTACTCAAATCCTCAATAGGCTGTGAAAGAAATGATTTTAAAATTTATCGTTGCGTTACTCACCACCAAGACTTCTCGCAAAAATAGAGCATTTCCAAATGGGAAAAGTATCACAATATCTAACTTGATGCGGTTTTTATAAACATCGCTTTATTGGCTTTTTCCCATGTGGCGATCTGTAAAATTATGAGGGTAAAATTACGAGGGTGAAGTCTCTTTACAATTCGTGAAATATTGGCATCCAAGCTTAGGATTATTCATTCTCACATCTATGATTATCGTACATTATCCAAAATGATTGTGGTTGATGTCACGCTGAGCGATTCTGTTGCGATCGCCCGAAAGCTCCAAGTATTGACACTCTCAGCGCTGAAGCGACTCAGATTCCAGAGTAATTAAAGTTTAATTCTCTGAGGGGATGCGAAAGTCCCTCTACTGACTCCACAAGAAAAACTCTGATTCTAACGCAGTTTGAGTTTGCCAAAAAAGAGATGTAAAATAAAGAAGTAAAGAATACGACAAGGATGCGAGTTCCAATGTCAGAGAGAAAAAAGCGAGGCACAGCAGGCAACAAAACGATACTCCAGCATTTCGCGCCTATCTAGACCAGCAAATTGCCCAACACCCAGAATTATTTCCAGAGCAAATAAAAGACGGATACTGTTTTCATGGGTTTGTGAAATCAGATCGGATGGGAATAGTGACGCGACGGATACGACTAAAGAGCAATTGGTGGTTAGGCGAACGAGTGTATGTAGCAACCACAGCAGCCCAGGGTTGCATATTGGGAGTCGGTCTTGCCGAGAGAGCCGATACAGAGTCCCTGACTCAAGCCTATGGAGAATTTCAAGAAGAGGTGCGAGTACTCAATCCCGACTATACACCTGAGAGTGTGAATGCTGATGGGTGGGAAGGGACGCAATCAGCTTGGCAAAACTTGTTTCCAAGCATCACCTTGATGCTGTGTTTTCTGCACACAGTGCTGGGTATTCAACAACGTTGCCGACGCTTGCCAACATTTTTCTCCCAAGTCACCGACAAACTTTGGCATCTGTATGACAGTCTTAATCCCCAGATCTTTGGGCAACGATTAAGACGATTGCAAGAATGGGCTGCACAGCAAGATATTCCTGAAATCCTACACCAAAAAATTCAGGGATTGACCAAAAAAACAGCGCAGTTCAAACTCACTTTTGCTTGTCTTCTGGCTTATCGCACCAGCAATCAGGTTGACCGTTTAATGAACTATCAAGACCGCATTCTCTACACTATGCAGTATTTTCATGGGACTGAGAATGCTACCAAACTAGGTTTACGCGCTATGGCTCTACTCTGGAATTTTCATCCCTATACTCGTAAAGTCCAATCTGTCGAGCCTCATTTCCATTCCCCTTTCGAGTCTCTCAATCGCTTTCGCTATCATGATAACTGGTTGCGTAATCTCCTCTGCGCTTCTTCACTAAATGGCCGTGCTTTTGGAAAATTTCTCAAACACAAACTAAAGTAGAATGAGAGGCTTTAATTGATGGTTGAGTTTGTCCATTAATCATTTTAGCGTTCATAAAATTTACCTTTGGCGATCGCATTGGTTACGATGCTTTATATTATCGGAAAGATGGGTTTAAAACCCCGTGATTTGAGCATCGGCTTTATATCAATTAGATAATTTACATAATAAATGCTATAATGCAAGCATGATACAAAAAGCTTTCAAGTCCCGATTCTGTCCAACTCCTGAGCAAGAAACCTTGCTCAGGAGAACGGTGGGTTGCGCTCGATTAGTTTACAACCGCGCTTTAGCTGCAAGGACAGAAGCATGGTATGAACGTCAAGAGCGAGTCGGTTACTCTGAAACTTCGACATCGGTTTAGATTTGGGTATTACTAGCTT
>DCSN01000033.1:0-1920 GCA_002325645.1 Pseudanabaena sp. UBA1465 | reverse complement strand
AATGGCGAAAAGATTGCTAATCCCAAAACCTTTAAAACTAAGCGCCGTAAACTGCGTAAAGCTCAAAAAGCGCTTAGCCGTAAGAAAAAAGGATCTAATAATCGCCACAAGGCAAGATTGAAGGTCGCTAAAGTTCACGCAGAAATTAGCGATGCTCGTAATGATTTTCTTCACAAGTTGACAACTCGACTGGTTCGTGAAAACCAAGTGATTGCAGTCAGTGCAACTGGTGTGGTCGTACTTTTGTCAAAATTGATCGTTAGTTTCCTAGCTCTAAAAGGTGTGGACATTGCGGTTACATTGTTGACAAGTTGCCTTTAAATGTCAGAGAGTGGGATTGTCCTAAGTGCAGTAGACATCACGATAGAGATGTGAATGCTGCTAAAAATATTCTTGCCGCAGGGCTTGCGGTGAATGTCTGTGGAGCGACTGTAAGACCTGAAGAGAGTAAATCTCGGAAGGCTGGTGCTAGGTCGCAGAAACCTAAGTCGTGAGTCTTAGGAATCCCCGTCACTTCAGTGCGGGGTGGATGTCAAGACACTGCCTAATGATTATGGACATAGGTGATCGCTGCTAGTTACTTATTTACCGCCTTATGATTTTTGGGTGGTTTAATCTTAAAAAAATTAGGAAATAGGTTCTAAATGTATTATCCTAAAGATATCGGGCGCATTTGAAGCTTTTTAAAAAATTTATCGGAATTAACAATAATATTATGGCTCTTAGCGGAAATGAAGAAAATAAAATCCAACGTGCAAAAACTCGTGTGTTGTTGGTGTTGTGGGCTTTAGCTGGGATTGATAAGGCTTTGGGTAAGGGGAAGATTTTGCCGCTTACTCGCACTAAGGAAAAATCTAGTGATTATGATGAGGTTTTTGCGGCGTTGGAGGCGGATGGGGCGATCGCTTTGACGCGACAAAAGGGCGGCAAGATCAAAAGTGTGACGTTGACGCAGGTGGGTTATGGGTTGTTGGGGGATTGGTTGCGATCGCCTGATTTTGAGTTTGAGGGTACGCAGATCGGCGCGAAGTTAGGTAATTATTTGGTGAAGTGGATTGCTCATGTTCCTAGTGCGCCTGTTGTTGCTGAGTCTGCGCCTAAGATTTCGTCTTACGATGAGTTTAAGGCTGTGGCTTTAGAAACTTATGAGCGTCTGAATTATGAAAATAATTATGACAAGTTGGTTCCTGTTTATGCAATTCGTCGTGATATCGGTGATCGCGTGACTCGTACTCAGTTTAATGACTGGATGCTAGAGATGCACCGTACTGATATTTTACGCTTGCACAGTGGCGGCTCGATGGATGCTAGTAAAGATGAACTCACGGATTCCATTTACAGCGATCTCTTGAATACTTATTACTTCTATGCAGAAGTTTTCGCTTAAAAATCATGTGGGGAATTTTATATTATGTCTAACTGTGTCAATCCATTTTTAAAGCCTGCCATTGCAAATGCAAGAGATATTTGGGGCAAAGACTTTTATGATTTTGAAGAACTTCATGCAGATGTTTCCGATAAAATCATTTCTGCCTTGCGTCAATCTCAAAGCACATTCTCAATTGCTGTAACTGGTAGTGCTGGTTCTGGGAAAACAAAACTTTTTTCTCGCATTCGTCACCAACTTTCTCAAAAAGAAGAAGCTTTTTGCATATATATCAATGCAGATCAAATTGCTTCTCTTGATTCTGTATGTGTGTATATTCAGCAGTTTGTGATTGACAGCCTATGTCATAAGAACAAGTCTGACTTGACCTATTTGCAAGAAGTTGCTGTACGACTTGTAAATGATGCGCTAGAAAACGCCAAAGCTAACAAGCGCTTTTCTCCAAGTGAGTTGCTAGAAAAGTTTGAGCAACTTGCGACTAAAAAGCGATTTGCAGATAATTTGGTTAAACCTGGTTCTAAATTAGTTTGTGT
>DCSN01000108.1:2809-4713 GCA_002325645.1 Pseudanabaena sp. UBA1465 | reverse complement strand
AGGAATTCCTTCCACGTAACATCAGGTTTAAGTAAAAGTCATCGCTAATTAAAAACTCAAAATCCCTTGATAACTGCCATGTTTTGGGATAGGGATGACGATCAAATTCTTCATCGGTTTTGAAGTCGTATTCTAGCCTGATCAAGACAATTTCCCAAGCATGATCGAAAAGCTCATCCCAATATTCGAGAATGCTGGCATTATCGCGCACATCTGACTTTAGTTGTTGCTGTCCGCGCAAAATATATAGCTCCCAGTCATGGAAGCGATCGGGCATATCTAAGTGCATCCGTTTCATGGCATAGGTCAAAATCTTGATTAGGGATTCCCTAATCCATTTTTTCTGTTCAGAAATTAAACTTTCGACTTCATCAATTAAGTTCTCAAGGTCAAGTTGTTCAAAGTTTTTGTCTTTGAGTTGCTGGGTGGTGAGTTTGACCCATGCGGTAAAGTCGCGATCGTACAAAGATTTTTCGGGCATAATTTTGAGGCAATATAGCTATGCTATGACTGAAGTAGATTTTGAAATGGTTCTGTATTTTTCCAGCGATAGGTATTGAAATCTCTATAATCAACTGAGAGAATGCGTCCATGCCCTAAATGTTCAGCCAGAATTACTAACGAAGCATCGGCTAAATCCATTGGCAGATCTGCATATTTTGTCATCAGTTGGGCAATCCTTGAGGAATGATCAGGATCGAGGTTAAAGATACTAAAAAGTCCTTTGTTGAGATTGTCAATAAATTTGATTTGGGTTTGGACTCCTTTACGACTTAGCAGTAAGTAACAAGTTTCTGTAACTACACACCAAGTTGTTATTAATGGTTCATCATATTTTTGAAGTGCTTGCTCGGCTTGATGGTGATAGGTATCTTTTTTGTCGAGAAGTGCTAACCAAAATCCTGTATCAGCGATGATCGTATTTTTTTGCTAGTTCCTGAGCTAATACTTGTTTGTAGGTTGTTGACAAATCCTCTTCGATTTCGACACAGCCAATCAAGCCGCTTTCAACAAATTTTTGGTAGGTGCTTTTTGATTGATTGGATCTGGTTCGTTTTCTTAGTAATTCGATTAGGTCAAAGACAAGCTGCTGTTCATCAGGGAGAAGCTCGGCAGTATCTTGTTGGATAGTATTGAGATTGGTCATGGGATGTATCTTGGGTTAAGTGTAAGCTGCAATTTTTGGGGTAACGATGGGGTAATAGTGAGTTTCATTTGAGCTTCCTAGTCTATGCTACGTTTTATATCAAATCCTAAATTTTTACGGGCGTTGGTTTGTGGCTATTGCTGAAGTAATTTTTGAAATAGTTGGGTTGCGGCTTGATGGTCAGAGTCTTTTTGATTGGCAAGAGCAAGCCAGAAACCTGTATCAACAATGATCATACTTCTGTCCTAGCTCTTGGCTTAAATAGGTTTTGTGATTTCTAGCTAGGTCTGGTTCTGCTGCCATACAGCCGATAAAATCTGACCAGTCTTGGGTTTGCACTTCTGGCTTACTTGATAGATTTATGGAGTTTTGTTCGATTAGGTAGGCAATAAAATTGAAGACAGTTTCTTGTTTATCGGGGGGAAGCTTGGCAATATCTTTTTGGACAGTATTGAGATTGGTCATGGGATGTGTTTTCCTTGCTCAAATATGAATACCAAAAATGATCATACTGGAATCTTAAAGGATTACAATGGGCTTGGCTATTCCTGAATTATTGCTGATTAAAACTATGCCGATCGCCCGTCCGTCATTGCTTAAAGATTTACAAGCGCTGTTAAAAAAACTAGAGGCGGACTTGATCGATCGCAGTTCTTCCACAGAAATACCAGAAATCGGTTTGCGGTTGCGGAGTACCTATGAACAGGCGAAGAAGGCACAGCATACGGCGCAGAGTTTTGAGGAATGGCGATCGCTG
>DCSN01000108.1:0-2734 GCA_002325645.1 Pseudanabaena sp. UBA1465 | reverse complement strand
GTGGCGCAGGTGGCGGCGGCTTGGGTGTTGAGTTGTGTATTTGTGCGGTTTCTCGAAGATAACGGGATGATCGAGCCGCCGAGGTTGGCGGGAGCAGGGGAGCGTCTATCGTGGGCTAGGGATGAGCATCAGTTATATTTTCGGGAGTTCCCGACCCATAGCGATCGCGATTATTTGTTATCGATTTTTAAGGATTTGGCGAAGTTGCCTGTGGCGGGGGAGGTGTTTGGGGAAGGGAATGGCATTTGGCGGATGGCGACTTGGTTGAGTGGCGATGCGGCGACGTTGCTGTTGCGGTTTTTTCAGAAAATTGATGCGAATACGGGTTTGTTGATCCATGATTTTACGGATGCTAGTTGGGATACTAGATTTTTAGGCGATCTCTATCAGGATTTGTCGGAGGCGGTGCGGAAGCAGTATGCGTTGTTGCAGACTCCTGACTTTGTGGAGGCGTTTATTTTGGATCGCACGTTGGAACCTGCGATCGCTGAGTTTGGTTTGGATGGTTTTAAGATGATCGATCCTGCCTGTGGGTCTGGACATTTCCTATTGGGCAGTTTTAAGCGGTTATGCGATCGCCTATTACGCAACAATCCTAATCAAAATCTGCGGGTGTTGGTACAGACTGCCCTCGATAGTATTTATGGTGTGGATATCAATCCCTATGCGATCGCGATCGCCCGTTTCCGTTTGCTGTTGGCGGCGATGAAGGTGAGTGACATCACGCGGCTTTTGGATGCGCCTAATTTCCAAATCCATTTGGTATGTGGGGATTCGTTGCTGTATGGTTCGCCAAAGGGCGATCAGCTAACGACTGGTTGGCACGTTTTGGATGATGTAATGCCGATGCAGAATGCGGCGGTGCTAAATCGGATTTTGCAACCCTATCAATATCACGCGGTGGTTGCTAATCCGCCCTATATCACGCCGAAGGATGCGGCTTTGAATAGTGCTTACAGAGAGCGTTACAGTACTTGTTATCGTCAATATTCTTTAGCGGTTCCATTTCTGGAAAGAATTGTTTCGCTAAATATCAAGGGTGGTTTTTCGGGGCAGATTACGGCGAATAGTTTTATGAAGCGGGAGTTTGGGAAGCGGTTGATTGAGGATTTTTTCCCTAGGGTGGATTTGACTCATGTGATTGATACGAGTGGTGCGTATATCCCTGGGCATGGTACGCCGACTGTGATTTTATTCGCGAGAAATCAAAAGCCTGTGGCGGGGACAATTAGAACGGTGATGGGGATTAGGGGTGAGCCTTCTACGCCTGAAAGTGCGGTGAATGGGAAGGTTTGGCAGGCGATTTTAAATCAGGTGGATGTTGTTAATTCGCAGAGCGAGTTTGTGAGTGTGGCGGATTCGCAAAGGTTGGCTTTTCATAAGCATCCTTGGTCGATTGGTGGGGGTGGGGCTAGTGAGTTAAAAGAAGTAATTGAATCTAAATGTAAAACAAAATTAGAAAATTATATTGATACAATTTGCTCTCTATGCTTAACTCGTGCTGATGATGTTTACTTGATGCCTTGGGGAGTTTTAAGCCGTCAAAACGTCAAACCCGAACATCAATTAACGATGGTAAATGGTGAACTAGTAAGAGATTGGCAGATTAATCATCCTGAACAAGTTCTTTTTCCGTATAATTCCAAACTCGAACCAGTTTCAGAACAAGAAGGATTAGCAGTACATCATTTTCTTTGGTATTACCAAGAAATTTTATGGCGAAGAAAAGAATTAGGCGGTGATCATCGAGAATTAAATAGAACTTGGTGGGAATGGAATCGTTTTTTAAGACATCGTTATCAAAACCCTTTGTCGATCACCTTTGCCGAAGTCTCCACACATAATCATTTTGTCCTAGATCGCGGCGGCAGGGTATTTAAGCAAACTGCACCAGTAATCAAATTACCTGCCGAAGCAACCGAAGATGATCATCTTTCTCTATTAGGTTTATTAAATAGTTCCACAGTATGTTTTTGGATGAGAAATTCTTGTCATAACAAAGGTGGCGGCGGACTTACTACAAAACTTGCGCCAGAACATTGGGAAAATTTTTATGCTTTCAATGGAGTCCGACTTAAAGAAATGCCCTTTCCACAAGATCGTCCATTAGAACTTGCTCAAAAACTTGATCGCCTAGCGCAACAACTCAGCAACCTATCACCAGCCAACCTTTTACAAAATCTCCATGAAGACTTTGCCAACCAGCTAAACCAAGCCAAACAGCAATGGCAACAAACCCTAGGCGCAATGATTAGCTTGCAAGAAGAACTTGATTGGCAATGCTATCAACTCTATGGACTTCTCGATCAAAATCTCACTCATGCCGCACCACCCAACCTCAAGCTAGGCGAAAGAGCCTTTGAAATTGTCATGGCTCGCAAAATGCAATCAGGCGAAATCTCAAGCTCATGGTTTGAGCGTCATCACTCCATTCCCATTTGTGACATTCCCGATCGCTGGTCAACCGACTATCGCCAACTCGTTGAGCAACGCATTGAACTCATCGAAAATCATCCGAATATTGCCCTCATCGAACAACCCGAATACAAACGCCGTTGGAATACTGAACCCTACGAAACCCAACAACAGCAAGCACTACAAAACTGGTTATGCGATCGACTAGAGACATATTTTGACTTTGATGGCAGGATGCAGCCCTCACCCCCTAGCCCCCTCTCCCAAAAAGGGAGAGGGGGAACAGGAGAATCTTCAAGTCCCTCTCCCGCTTTGGGAG
>DCSN01000165.1:1131-7100 GCA_002325645.1 Pseudanabaena sp. UBA1465 | reverse complement strand
GAAGCTGCGGAAGAACTTTATCAGAATCAATCGCAAGCAGATACACCGAAACTGCATTGGGACTTTGCTAAGTGTATGAGTGAGGCAAAGAAATTTCAGATGCTTCAGCTTAGCGATCGATCGCTTAAACCCAAAGCCAATATTTTTGATTTTGCAAGTGCCTCTATTCCGATAGTTCCCCATCAGTTTGACCAGATAGCAGATCTCATTAGTGAATATCTCAAATCGGAATATCAAGTCACGCTGATTTCGGCACAACCTTTGCGCGTGTCAACTTTACTTAAGGAGTATGACTGCATTGCTAACTTTGTCAGTAATCCTGATGATTTACAGTCCATTGTGCGAATTCAGAAAGCTGGTAAACCCGTCATTTTGAAATATTCGGGACTGATGGAGATGCAAGGCTTTGTTTTGCCTAGTTGTAATCTAGCTCTCTTGACCGATCGCGAATTATTCGGACAGCAATTATTAACCTCACCAACCTTTGTGCATCCCTCACGGATGAATGCGGCTAAGTCGGTTAATCCTGACGAGCTAAATGTTGGTGATTATGTTGTGCATCGTAAATATGGGATTGGTAAGTTTACGCGCTTTGAAACTATTGAAGTAAAGGGAGAAAAGCAACCGCATTACATCGTTGAATTTGCTGATGGTAAAACTGCTGTGGCGATCGCACAGGAGAATGAGAAGATCCTCTCCCGCTATCGCAGTGCTTCTAATAAGCCGCCTAAGTTAAACAGCATCGCCAATACAAAGGCTTGGGATAACGCCCTGAGCAAATGCCAAAAGGAGATTTACAAGTTAGCAAGGGATTTACTGCAACTCTATGTCCGTCGCGCCAATTTAGTTGGCTATGCTTTTCTACCTGATACCGATTGGCAACAGGAGATGGAAGATTCTTTTCCCTATCAACTCACACCCGATCAGGTCAAGGCTGTTCAGGATGTGAAGCAAGACATGGAAAGCGATCGCCCGATGGATCGGCTAGTTTGCGGTGATGTCGGCTTTGGAAAAACTGAGGTAGCAGTAAGGGCTATTTTTAAGGCGATATGTGCGGGTAAACAAGTGGCTCTTTTAGCTCCAACGACGATTCTGGCGCAACAGCATTTTCATACGCTCCAAACTCGGTTTGCGGCTTATCCTTTCACAGTGGAGATCGTGAATCGGTTTCGCCCTGCGAAGGAGCGCAAGCAGGTGTTGCAACAGGTTGCAGATGGGAAAGTTCAAGTCATTGTCGGTACACATCAACTGTTGTCTAAGGATGTTGAGTTTCACGATTTGGGTTTACTGGTGATTGATGAAGAGCAACGCTTTGGGACTTTGCAGAAGGAGAAAATCAAGGCGATGAAGGGGGATGTAGATTTATTGACTCTGAGTGCTACGCCGATTCCACGTACTCTCTATGCAGCGCTTTCTGGGGTGCGGGAAATGAGTGTGATTGCGACTCCTCCTCCCTCAAGGCGATCGATTCAAACCCATTTGTCTGCTTACGATGCGTCTCTGGTGAAAACCGCGATTCGTCATGAATTAGACCGTGGTGGTCAGGTGTTTTATGTTGTGCCGCGTATTGAGGGCATTGAGGCGATCGCTGATTCTTTGAAAGCAATGTTGCCAAATGTGAGATTAGCGATCGCGCATGGACAGATGCAAGAATCAGAGTTAGAAGCGGCGATGGTTGCTTTTAATAACAATGAGGCGGATATTCTCCTCTGTACGACGATTATTGAGTCGGGTTTAGATATTCCGCGTGTGAATACGATTGTGATTGAGGATGCTCATAAATTGGGTTTGGCGCAACTTTATCAATTACGCGGTCGGGTTGGTCGGGCGGGGATTCAGGCTCATGCCTATTTGCTGTATTCGGCTAATCTTGAATTGACAGATTCAGCGAAGAGGAGATTGGATGCGATTCAGGAGTTTAGTCAGCTTGGTTCGGGTTATCAACTGGCGATGCGCGATATGGAGATTCGTGGGTTGGGGGACTTGTTGGGTGAGGAACAGTCGGGTCAGGCAGATGTAATTGGTTTTGCGCTATATATGGATTTACTTCAGGAATATATCAATGAGTTACGGGGGAAGATTTTGCCTGAAGTTGCGGATACTGAGCTTCAGTTGCCGCGTTTGGTTGCTTTTATTCCTGACACTTATATAGAGGACAATGAGACGAAGATTAATGCTTATTTGACTTTGGCGAAGGTGAAGTCGAAGGAGGAGATTCTCAAGTTGGCTGCGGTTTGGGAAAGTCTGTATGGGGCTTTGCCTGAAGAAACTCAAGTGTTGCTCAGGGTTATGGAATTGAAGCTGGTGGCGCGTAAGGTTGGGGTGTTTCGCATTTATGCGTCAGAGGATGGGCGCGATATGTTTCTGGACTCGAAGCTGACGGATTCGCTTTGGGAGTTACTTCATGCAAAGATCCCGATTGAGTTCTATTATCGCTTCTCTTTCGAGAAGGGCAAAATTAAGATTACTAGTCTGGCTCTCCTCCCTGGGGATAAGCAGGTGCATTTCTTGATTGAGTGGTTGGGCTGTTTTTTGAATTGAGTGAGAATAGGGCGATCGCTGTTTTACGATGCGACCATCTCAGAGCTTATGCCAAAGCATATCCAGTATGCTCTCTCACTTGAGGCGGATGAAAAGCTAGGACAATATGATCTTTGGGAACTCCTGCTGCAACCAGTTCATCAGTAATACCATCTTCGATACCATCATAGTGAACCCAGATTTTGTCGTTACGAATTTCGGCATGAACAACACATCCATGTACTCGCCGACTGTTTTCCCATCCTTCGCGCATCAGCATGAAGTGGTTGCGATCGCGGCTAACGACAACGTAAGCACTCACGTTTCCATAGCGATAGGGAAGATCGGCATAATATTGGAGCAAAGTTTCTAGGGTTTTGCGCCATGAGTCTAGGGTTTTATCTGTGGTTGCCATTGAATTATGTCCTCATGATCTGGGTCAAAAACAATAAGACGAAAATCTGGTTCTTCTATTATAAGCTGTCCAGCTTCTTCTTGAAATATTGTCTCAAATGTACTGAGGCTAATCGCTAAGTATAAACAACGATCTGGTTCTCTTTTTTTGAGCGCTCTGGCATATAAAAAGAATTGTCCCCAAGCATTTTCCAGATCGCGGATGGGAGAAGGACTTAGAAAACTTTTGATTTCAACGGCAATTTTTTGATTGTCGCGTTCGGCGGCGATTAGTTTTTCTGCCCCCAAGTCAATGTAGACAGAACGTGTTCCTATGCTGAGAACAAGGGGATCATCTGTGATCGTCCAACCGTCTTTGGTGAGGGCGTTACAAACGTTATCGTGATAGAGGTCTTTAGCGGGCATAAAGGTTGCGCTGGGATTGCGTTGGTGTCATTGTATCGCTTTTAACAGTCTCATTGATCGCTCTTGCTTGAGGATGGTGATTATGATGGGCATTCGCTGTCAATGTTACAGAAAATTGCTGGCGCTCTCAATCAAAAGGTTGAGATTAAGTTTTCAGCGATCGCGTCTTGAGACGAGTTTGATGTAGTCGCTGTTTTAGTTCTCAGTAAATTAATGGCGATCTCATGACGATATTTACTAAAATCAAGCTAAAATAAGGTTTGTGTTTAACTGTAATCAGCAAAATGTTTCAAGACTTTGATTTTCAGCAATTATATTCACCTGACTTTAAGGAAGATAGTGTCAGAGAAGTTTTAATTTTGCCGATTATTCATAGGCTTGGTTACAAACACACACAGGTTGTCCGCAGTAAAACACTTCAGCATCCTTTTTTAAAAATTGGGTCTAAAAAACGTCCTGTTAATTTAGTTCCTGATTATCTCTTCAAAATTGAAGATAGTTATGCTTGGGTTTTAGATGCAAAAGCTCCGACAGAAACGATTACATCGGGCGACAATCTTGAACAGATTTTTAGCTATGCGATTCATCCAGAAGTAAGAACTAAATTTTTTAGTCTCTGCAATGGAAAAGAATTTATTCTATTTAGACAAGATGAAAAACAGCCAATTTTATATTTTCAGCTTCAGGATATTGAGAACTATTGGGATGAAATAGTTGCTTATCTATCGCCTAGTTCATTTCAAAGTGGCAAGAATTTCACTTACACTTCTGTCAAAAAAGCTCGCGCTAAGTCAGAAGTTTTTGATTATGCAACTCGTCCTTTATTGGAAGAATTACCAGTATATAAGCAATCAGCAAAACGTCATTTTGGAGTACATGGTTACTTTACAAAACAAGTTTGGAACGTTGTACAGGAATATATTCGCAACTTCTCACAAGTTGGAGATGTAATTTTAGATCCCTTTGGTGGTAGTGGCGTTACAGCAATTGAAGCATTGATGACTGATCGAAAAGCAATTCACATCGACCTTAATCCTATGTCGGTGTTTATGGTCAATTCTCTAATTGCACCTACGGATATTGACAATTTACATCAAGCATTTACTGAAATTAAAACCGAATATCTTGCTAATGAACCTAAGTCTGATGCAGAAATTTCTAAAGCCTTAAAAAAATATCCCTACCCCAAAAATTTACCACTGCCAAAAGGGTCAGACGTAGAAAGTATTGAGCAGCTTTTTACACCCAAACAACTCGCACAATTAGGTTATTTAAAGAATCTGATATTAAAGCAAGAAGATAAAAATATTAAGCAAACTTTACTATTAATGTTCTCTGGACTGTTAAATAAAGTAAATCTAACTTATCACGCTTCAGAAGGTAGAAGTGAAGGAAGAGGAAATAGCAGTATATTTGCATATTATCGTTATCGTATTGCTAAAGATCCTGCGTTTGTAGATGTAATGACCTATTACGATTCAAGACTAAAAAAGGTGATTGCTGCTAAGAAAGAAATGGAAGCTAAAATAAATAATCGCACAATTAGCAATGCTCAAATAGTTCAAGGCACAGCTACCGATTTAAGTTTTATTAAAAATGAAAGTGTAGATTATATTTACACCGATCCGCCTTATGGAAAGAAGATTCCTTATTTAGATTTATCTGTAATGTGGAATGGTTGGCTAGATTTGCCTGTAACCGAAGAAGATTATGCACAAGAAGCTATTGAAGGCGGAGAGCATCAAAAATCAAAGGATGAATATAACAACTTGATCGCGCAAAGTATTCAAGAAATGTACCGCGTTCTCAAGTTTGATCGATGGATGTCCTTTGTATTTGCTCACAAAGATCCTGAATTTTGGCATTTAATTATTGAGACTGCGGAAAAGTGCGGATTAGAATATGCTGGCGCGGTCAAACAAGGTAATGGACAAACTAGCTTTAAAAAACGTCAAAATCCTTTTACTGTGTTATCGGGACAGCTAATCATCAATTTTAGGAAGGTTCGCAAGCCAAAATATATTATGAAAGCGGCTTTAGGTATGAATACAGGAGAGATTATTATTCAAACCTGTGAAGGAATTATTGCCAAAAATAATGGCGCAACCCTAGAGCAAATCAACGATGAATTAATTATCAAAGGCTTAGAACTAGGATTTTTAGACCTCTTGAAAAAAGAATATTCCGATCTAACGCCATTTTTGTTAGATACCTTTGACTATGACGATAAGACAGAACTATTTACCATTCGCAAAGATCAAAAATTCAAAACCCATGTTGATCTGAATTTGAGAGTCAAATATTACTTGTATTCTTATCTGCGTCGTCAAGATTTAGAAAAGAAAATATCTAGCTTCGATCAAATTGTGCTGCATATTCTACCCTTGCTCAAAAATGGCATTACGCCCGAAGCACAAACTATTCTTAATGTCTTAGAAGATATTGCCGAGCCTGTGGGTACAGAACATTGGCGATTAAAACAGGAGGGACAATTAGGGCTATTTATTTAGTTTTTGATTTTTTGAATAGGCGATCGCCGTTTACCTACACCAAAATCAAAATTGCTATATAAATGGTAAAGCGATCGCTACACTTATCCGTCCTTAAGGCTTATGCCTGACAACACCGAC
>DCSN01000165.1:0-1013 GCA_002325645.1 Pseudanabaena sp. UBA1465 | reverse complement strand
ACCGTAGCGCGGCTAAAAGTACCAAAGGCTCAAGACCTAATCACCGTAGTCGGTAACTTTGCCAATATCCAAGCAGGACAGACCCTTGCCTTAGAAGGTACATGGCGATCGCATCCTAAATTTGGCGACCAGTTCCAAGTCACGCAATACCGTGAAACTAAACCCGCCACGATTACAGGGATTGAAAAATATCTTGGCAGTGGACTGATTAAAGGCGTGGGACCAGTCACCGCTAAACGTATCGTCACTCATTTTGGCTTAGATACCCTTGACATCATTGAAAATGAGATTGATCGCCTGATTGAAGTTCCTGGCATTGCCAAGAAACGAGTGAAGATGATTAAAACTGCTTGGGAAACCCAAAAGGCGATTAAGGAGGTCATGGTATTCCTGCAAGGACATGGAGTATCCACCACCTATGCAGTCAAGATTTTTAAGCACTATGGTAATGATTCCATTCAGACTGTTACCGAAAATCCTTATCAACTGGCTACGGATATCTATGGCATTGGTTTCTTTACTGCCGATCAGATCGCTCGGAATATTGGCATTGAAGTTAGTTCTGAGTTTCGCAGCATAGCGGGAATCTTTCACTGTTTAGGGGAAGCTGCCGAAGATGGTCATTGCTATTTACCGCGCCCTGAACTAGAAGAGAAAGCGATTAAACTGCTTGCCATCGAAGACTATCAGCCAGATCATGAAACTATCTCTAAAATTGTTCTAAGTCTCTCTATCAATGATCGCCTAGTGATGCAAGGCTTAGAAGGAGAGTTCATCTGTTATAAGCCCACCTACTTCCACACTGAACAGAATCTTGCTGAACGGGTTTATCAGCTATTGCAGCGAAAACACAATCCAGATCCTGAACGTGTCAAAGCTTGGATCGATCGCTACACCACCCAAAGAAATATCCAACTCTCGCCCAAACAACGCGAAGCCGTGGAGATGGCAGCAAATTCGTCGGTGCTTATTCTCACAGGTGGACCGGGAACAGGTAAAACTACCACCACCCG
>DCSN01000168.1:3030-4044 GCA_002325645.1 Pseudanabaena sp. UBA1465 | reverse complement strand
ACCAACCCGACCACGCAATTGATACAGTTGCGCTAAACCCAACTTATGAGCATCCTCAATCACAATCGTATTCACACGCGGAATATCCAAACCCGACTCAATAATCGTCGTACAGAGGAGAATATCCGCCTCATTGTTATTAAAAGCAACCATCGCCGCCTCTAACTCTGACTCCTGCATCTGTCCATGCGCGATCGCCAATCTCACATTTGGCAACATCAACCGCAAAGAATCAGCGATCGCCTCAATCCCCTCAATGCGCGGCACAACATAAAACACTTGACCACCACGGTCTAACTCATGCCGAATTGCTGTTTTCACAAGTGACGCATCGTAAGCAGACAAATGGGTTTGAATCGATCGCCTTGAGGGAGGAGGAGTGGCAATCACACTCATTTCCCGCACCCCAGAAAGCGCTGCATAGAGAGTACGCGGAATAGGCGTTGCACTCAAAGTCAATAAATCCACATCCCCCTTCATCGCCTTGATTTTCTCCTTCTGCACAGTTCCAAAGCGTTGCTCTTCATCAATCACCAGTAATCCCAAATCATGAAACTCAACATCCTTAGACAACAGTTGATGCGTACCGACAATGACTTGCACTTTCCCATCCGCAACCTCTTGTAAAACCTGCTTGCGCTCCTTCGCAGGGCGAAACCGATTCACGATCTCTACCGTGAAAGGATAAGCCGCAAACCGAGTTTGGAGCGTATGGAAATGCTGTTGCGCCAGAATTGTTGTGGGAGCTAACAGAACGACTTGCTTACCCGCACAAACTGCTTTAAAAATTGCTCTTACCGCCACCTCAGTTTTGCCAAAGCCGACATCACCGCAAACCAGCCGATCCATCGGGCGATCGCTTTCCATGTCTTGCTTCACATCCTGAACAGCTTTGACCTGATCGGGTGTGAGTTGATAGGGAAAAGAATCTTCCATCTCCTGTTGCCAATCGGTATCAGGTGGAAAAGCATAACCGACTAAATTGGCGCGGCGGACATAGAGTTGTAGTAAATC
>DCSN01000168.1:1153-2908 GCA_002325645.1 Pseudanabaena sp. UBA1465 | reverse complement strand
TCCCAGCCCTTTGTGTTGGCGATTGCTCCTTAAATTCCTGTGAAAGCAAAGGGTGATCGTATTGTAATAATTCTAAATTCAATATGATGATATAATCTCAATATTCTCGAAATCAGTGAGCGTATAATCTATCTCTCTCCTGCCAATCGCCCCTTTCTCATACGGCTTAACACGAGCGTTAAAACTTATACAATTCCCTTCCTCTAAATCATCTAGACTTAATCCACCCCAGAAATTATCGTAGACATTAAATCTACACCAGACATGATCTTCTAGATATTTCTGAGAAGTAGTAGGAAACCAAATACCATACTTATTCTTTTCCAGTCTTCCCGAAACTTCATAAAAAATATATACAAGTAAGATGTCTTTAATTCCATATTTTCCTTTAGGACATGAGACAATTTCTTCGACAGTAGCATAGCAAGTCAAGTATAGACCATCTAATTCTGCTAAATCTTTTCGCATATTTATAGCAATGACACCCTACAATAGATCTATCATAGTGATTTTCAGTGCTAATAAAAAAGTATCTTTAGAGTGATTCTCAATCAAAAAAATCAATTTAGATTTGGAGTGCCACAAAGAAAACTATCCAAAATCCAGTGCTGTAATATTTTTTTAATAAGCAAAAAATATGAACTTAAAGTGTTACTATTGAGATACTGAATTTTAGGAATAGATCATGCGTACATCAATAAATTTAATTACTTATGTCTCTGCTATTCAATTTGCATTAATCTCATGTAGTTCTCAAAATGCAGCACCAACATCTAACACTCAAATCAATACAACGCCAGCAGCTATACCTGTTAAGACTTCTACTAGCAATACAAAGTATGTTTATCCCCCAGAAGCAATTAGGAACTATGTAGATGTATGCACAAAGGCGGGTGAGACCAAAAAATCGTGTAATTGCGTTATATCTAAAGCTCAGGATATCTACCCATTAGAAAAACTAATCCAAATAAGTAATGATAGCGCTTTGGGTAAAACACCACCGAAAGATATAGATCAAATTTACAAGTCGTGCCAAGAAAAAGTAGCCGTTGTTCCAGAGACAAAAACACCAGTAGTTTCCACGAAGCAAAATTTGGCTTCTTCAATAGCTTCTCAATGTAGTCAAATGAGTCCTATTGTTTTTACTGATCCTCCACCCTCCAGTGGAAATTCTGCTTTTAATTTTTATAAGGAGCAGGTCAATAAGCTTCAGCAAATTTCTATAAGTGATCCTAAGCTAAAAGCAGTTCAGTCAAGATTAATAGAAAGGTATCAATATGCTGCTGGAATGTCAGATCCACTAGACAAGGATAGAGCAAAAAAAATGCAGAACTACTCATTTAATGATGACCTCTCAACGCTCAAAGATTTTGCTGCGCTTTGTCGTAATTAGGATGCACTTTTTCAAATAGCGATTTAGCTAAAACCTCAAAACTAAATCCTTTGTGGCTCCATTGTTTTGATTCCTTTACTTCTTTGACTTCCACATATCCTAATCTTGCCAGAGCCTCGGCAAGTAATTTAACCGATTGTGAATCGCCGATATTGAGATAGATGCTATGTTTTTGGAATACTTGAGTGGATGGTAAATGGGGCTGTAGCGCGTTAATGGTGGTAGCGATCGCTAAGTTATGCTGTGGTTTAGCAAGCAATTCCGCTAATATCTCAATCCTTGTCCAAGCAGTTTCTAAATCGATTTGGGCTGATTCGTAGGGAAATGTATCAAGAGGTTGATATAGATAGACGCGCCATGAC
>DCSN01000168.1:0-936 GCA_002325645.1 Pseudanabaena sp. UBA1465 | reverse complement strand
GGCGATCGGGCTATACTCTCAAGGACTGCTGTGAAGGTCATGGGTATAGTCATGAATAGACTAATTCAGGTTCATTGATGAGGCGTAATAGCTTGACAGGTTCGATTGTTTCCATAGCGAAGGTATTAACTTTCTTAGCTGTCATGTTATTATAATATTGATTCTCTGCTTGCAGTTTGGGAGTAATTTTATGACTTTACAAAGTTTAGAACCGCAACTACTGTCTTTAAGCCAAAACGAAAAAACACGGGCAATTCAGATATTAGCTCAAAGTCTTGGCAATCCTTGGCGGGGCATTCAGAAAACATTGGGTGTATGTGGTGGTGATGCTTGCATTGGTTTAACGCGGATTCCTGTGTGGGTTTTGGTTAACGCTCGTGATATCGGTATTAGTGAATCTCAACTTTTAAAAGATTATCCGACTCTATCGGTAAGTGATTTAGCAAATGCTTGGTTTTATGCTTCGATGTATCCTGAAGAAATTGCCTTGGCTATTAAGGAGAATGAAGAAGCCTAATGGGTCGTTTGTATGCCGATGAGCAGTTTCCCTATGAGGTTGTAGAACATTTACGCAATTTTGGGCATGACGTTCTTACTGTCCAAGAGGCGGGAAAGGCTAATCTCAAAATTCCTGACGATCTCGTTCTTGATTTTGCGGGTAGTAATGAGCGAGTTGTTTTAACTTTAAATCGCAAGGATTTCAAACGTTTGCATAGATCGGTTCTCGATCATGGTGGAATTATTATTTGTACGGATGATGGAGATAGATTGGCTCTAGCTGAGAGAATTCATGGAGCTATTTTGGGAGAGGAGATATTGTTAGGTAAATTGGTTAGTGTGGTTCGTCCTATGAAATAAGCGATCGTCTTGTCAACCATAAAATTAGAGTTGTTTGATGTTGATTTAAGCTAAAATTTTGAAGCATGATCAATACAA
>DCSN01000030.1:8608-16307 GCA_002325645.1 Pseudanabaena sp. UBA1465 | reverse complement strand
CGTAGAAATTTGGGTATGCCCTACCCTATTTAAACCAATAGCCAAGATATTCAGCGCAGCATTGTGGTCACGATCTAAAACCGTACCGCAATGACTACGTTGATTGCTGACCATATTCTCTCGGCACTGGACTGTCTTGCTTGGGAATTTAGCTTTTTCGCAAAATCAAACTCTTTCGCGAGTACAGCACAATATTTATTGAGATCGTATTTGTCGCTCCCTTTTACGTCCATCCATAGTCTCAAAGCTTTATTACGCAGAAACAGAGCAGTACGAATTGCCTCATCAATGAGGTTGTACTGCTCTGTTTTACCTTTTAGTTTTGCTTCAAGAACTAGCATAGCTTTTTAAATCTTATGCTTTTTGTTACAGCGTAAGATGGTACGTTAATATAAAGCCGTCCTAGAAGGACAGGGTTTTAAACCCAGTTTCCCGATAAAAAGAGGATGCGCTAAGCGCACTCTCTTTTTAATTTAAAACGGAATATCGTCATAATCGGGCGCATCGGCTGCGGGGGATGCGACAGGGACATAGGGCGCAGGCGCAGGTGATGGACTAGTGGCTCTAGGGCTGCGTGCAGGTGCATTGGTGGCGGGAGGAGTCGAAGAAATGCTTGCGGTGCTGCCAGTATTTCCTAAGCCATGGACTCGTTGAGCAACCAGTTCCGTACGTTTTTCTTTATAAGTACCGCGATCGACTGTATCGAGGCGGAGACGACCTTCCACGACAACTTGATCGCCCTTATGATATTTCTCCATAATTTCATCGGCTAAATTACCCCAGCCCACAACCTTGATCCGATAAGGGGCTTCTTCGTTTCGTCCGCCAGCAAACTGGGCGAGAAATGAAGTGATCGAGCTTTGATTATCGGGCGTACGACGTATTTCTGGATCAGTTAGCACTTCTGCCATCAGGACAATAGAATTCATAAAAATAATACGGTAAGTGGTAAGCTCAGTGATTTAGCGCTGGGAGGGAAGCGATCGAGGGAATTTATTCCCCTTAGTCTTGAATAGTGGTGGAGGGGTATGGTTGCCCCTCCTTTTGGATATATGGTTGTCTCCTTACACCCTTGCGGGGTAAAGTTTGCTTCGCCAATGTTATCTAGGCTTGTTAGGCTTACAGCAAGGTCTCAGTGACTTTAAGACTGTTTAACTGCAAACGACAGAGCGGGGAACTAGCATCGCATTCCGAGGTGTCGTGACCTAAATAACGTAGTCAGTTAAGACTTAGGCTGGTCAGCATAGCTTCAAACTTTCGCCTGAAGCTCAGTCCCTTTAGGGCTGAGTTGCTGACAGGAGTTTATCAAAAGCTTATAGCTTATTATTGTTTAGTTTTGACACTCTCAGCGAGTAAAGCGACTGAGATTCCAGAGTAATTAATTGTTGAGATTAATTCTCTGAGGCGCAGCCAAAGCACCTCTACCAACTCCCTTAAGGCAAAGCCCTAACATTGTCGCCACTTTTCTAAGTATATTTGCAGCACCATTACAATCTGCATTGATGCACCAATTAAGCAAACCAGTACGATACAACCCACGCTTAACCCGTCTGCCAGATTCTTTCCACCCATCGGGTTTTGCACCAATAGTAGGTAGGTTACGTTTTTCAGTAATCCTAGCCAATCGATTTGACCAGAAGCCTTGAGGTTTATTTTCTTTGATAGTGGCAACCGATTTGTTGTACCACTGGTTCGCCGACTTTAATCATTTGCCATCAACAATAAAGCTAGTTCCAATATTAGAAACACAGGTTAGCCAGTTGTCAATACCATGATCAATGCCAAGCGCTTTATTTGGATCTAAAACAGGTTTTTCAACTTCCAGTTTGTAGATAAACTCAGCATAAAAGCACCTGTTACGCGGCAAAATACGAATTTCTTTAATATCTGCAAAGTTTAGATTACTTGGCATTGGCAGATAAAACGCATCTAATCCAAACCATGCCTTGACCTTAGAGCCAAGGGGCAAGCGTAACAATCCATCCTTTAGCTTTACATCAGCTTCAGGAAAAGTAGCTAATTTAAGGCTATTTTTCTTGTACTGCGACAACTTTGGCTCATTTGCTAACTTACCAGCATTAAAGAGCTTCGATAGCTCCTTAAATGACTTGAATGACTCAGCGACACTGGTTAAAGTTTGCTGTGCGACATGGGAGTACAAAGATTGAAAATGTGGATTACCTTTAAGCAAGCAGCTTAGATCGTGCCTGCCTATGATTTTGCCAGTTTTAAAATACAACTGTCTCGCATAGTAAGTCCCACAGTTGGCAAGCTTATTTGATTGTTCGCAAATAAATTCTAAGATTGCTCTTAGATCTTGGTTTGGTTTAATTAATACTTGCTGACATCCGTACATTGTTTTTATATGTACTGTATAGGTTATAGGATAACATAAATATGTATGTTGTGAGTACAATGAAGCCTAAAAGATTAAATATTCGATTAAGTCAAAAACGTTATGACAAGCTAAGAAAATATTCTGACTCGAAAGAAAAAAATATGACTCAAGTTATTGAGGATTGGATTGACCGACTCCCGAACGTAGGGGAATAAATTCCCCGTTCGTTTTTACTCAGGTCTTAAGACGCTGAGTTTGCAAACGTATCGCATTGTCTTTTATCATATCGCGATCGCCTAAAATACAGACAATATCTGAAGTTAAATAATTTGCACCAGCATGTATACTTTTGCAGGCGTTGATGCAAGTCTGCTTGTTGAAGGCATGAAAACGAAGGCATTGATATTTTGGTAGGATTGATTGCCTCATAACATTAGTTCTGACGCTTAGAATTATGATATCTACAGTATTTGTCAAGCATATATGCTGACTGTCAATGCAATCATCATCAGTACTATCATTCTCGATGTTGGGATTCAGTCCGTGATTATCGACAGAATATTTCGAGCAAAACAAGGTAACAGGCTGCGGGAAGAAGTGGAAGAAGAAAACCTCACTCGCTACGAGTCCAATGCGTCTAGCGATCAGCCCAAGGGCTGGGAATTTAAAATCTTGCGTACTAGCAGTAATGGTTTTCGCAATCGCAAGGTTTTAAACAAAGTCTGTGCTGAAGAGGCTCAGGCTGGCTGGATTTTATTAGAAAAACTTGATGATCATCGATTACGGTTTCGCCGCCCGATCACTGCCCGCGATCGCGACAATCAGTGCAAAATTGACCCCTATCGCACTCGCTATGGCATCGCTGAGATCGTGGAGACTTGGACAACCATCATTGTGCTATTGGCAATCATGGGTGGTGCAACGGTTTTAGGGTTTACTGCGATGAATCGATTTTTTGGTGATTGGCAAACTCGCGCTGTGCAGAACGCTCCTCGCTCTGGCGATAATAATGCTATTCGTCAGCCACCTCCGCCAAGTGCTAAGCCCACAAATCCACAATAAAAACTTAAACCCAGATAAATTTTCAAAAAGCTTGCGAAGCAAGCTTTTTGAAAATTTATCTGTAATACTCAAAAACTAAATAGGCTCTAAAATATGAAAGCAATTTTGATGACCGCCGCAGGCGATCCCTCTGTGTTGCAACTGGCGGATGTGCAAGAACCTACTCTGCAATCTCCGACCGAGATACTAGTACGTCTTAAAGCCGCAGGGATCAATCCTATTGATACAAAGCTACGCAGTCGCGGCACATTTCAACCCGATCGCTTGCCATCGATTCTTGGTTGTGATGGCACGGGGATTGTCGAGGCGATCGGGGCAGAGGTCAGTAAATTTAAAGTGGGCGATGAAGTCTATTTTTGTAATGGTGGCTTAGGGTTACACCAAGGTAACTATGCAGAAATGACTACCATTGACGAGAAATTTGCTGCCCATAAGCCAAAATCCCTCAGTTTTGAAGAAGCTGCCGCCGCACCGCTTGTCTTGCTGACTGCGTGGGAAGCCCTCTACGATCGCGGAAATTTACAGCCAAACTCATCCGCTAATGTCTTAATTCATGGGGGTGCAGGTGGTGTTGGTCACGTTGCGATCCAGTTAGCGAAACTCAGGGGCGCGAAGGTTTGCACAACGATTAGCTCAGAGGCTAAGGCTAGATTTGTACGCGATTTGGGCGCAGATTTGGCGATCGCCTACAAGCAAACTGATTTTGTCGAGGCTGCCCTTAACTGGACAAAGGGTAAAGGTGTAGATATGGCCTTTGATACCGTTGGCGACAAACTGATCGAGCAGACTTTTCCTGCGGTCAAAATCTATGGTGATATCGTCACGATTCTGGAGCCGCCCGTTGATATTAGTTGGAAAGTTGCTCGTAACCGTAATTTAAGATTTAGTTTCGAGCTAATGCTAACCCCAATGTTGTTGGGAAATGCGGTTCTGCAAATCAAACAAGCCAAAATTCTTAGTGAATGTGCAGCCTTATTTGACTCAGGAAAGCTCAAAATTCATGTTAGCGAGGTCTTTCAGCTTGCGGATGCAGCGATCGCTCATCAATTACTAGAAACTGGTTCAATGACAGGAAAAATCGTTCTGGTTTGTGCATAAAAAAAAGGACTTGCCAAGCAAGTCCTTTTTTTTTTTTTGCTATTGCGAATTTTAGCGAAATATGGCTAATTGCAACATTTGTTTTTCGTTGAGGATACTCATCACCTGACGTTTAAGATCGATCGCGATCCAACCCTTTTCTTTCAGTTTGTCCAGTACCTTAGTCGTGTCTTCAGGACTCACTTCCGAGAGATCGGCAATATCTTGTAGAGGAATATTGAAAATATCAATACCTGCATCGGTCTTACTACCATAGGTTTCGGCAAGACTCGTCACAATAGAGGCAATCCGCACCGCAGGGACTTGTTGCCGAAGTTGAATGCGCTGATTGGTCTTGCGTAAACGGCGTACCATCAATTGCAACATACGGTGATGCAATTGCGGATCTTTAAATAAAAACTGAATAAACTTTTGGGCAGGAATACTCAAAACACGCACTGACGTAAAAGCAACAACATCGGTGGATCGGGGCGACTCATCCAGAATTGCCATTTCCCCGAAAAAGTCTCCACGCGATAGCACCGCTAGAGTCGTCGCATCTTGGCTTCTTAAAAATCTAACTTTTAGCCAACCAGAGAGGATGAAATAGACAGCATTGCCCCAAGCATCCTCCATTAGTACGGCTCGTCCCGCAGGATAATCTCGTTCTACTGCTTCTGCGAGGAGCCATTCCAAAGTCTCGACACTAGCTGGATCGAACAGGGGAAATAGTTCTTTGAAGATATCCGTTTGCATGGGAATTGTTTAAAAGATTTTTCTTGTAAGAACTTTAGCCTGCATTGTTTTCTATAATTTCAGGCAAGAGGCCTGCGCTACTACAAATAAATTATTGGAATTAAATGTAGTTAAACGTAGGATGGGTTAGCGATCGCGTAACCCATCAATTTATTTGATTTACTTAATTTACCTAATTTAACCAATCGATGCGTTACGTTGCACTAACGCATCCTACGAAAATTAAGATATAAAAATTAAGCACCCATGACTTCGTAGCCAGCATCCACATAAATAATTTGTCCAGTTACGGCACTAGAAAGATCGCTACCTAGGAAAGTCGCAACGTTACCAACATCATCAGGAGTCACGAGACGACGCAAAGGTGCGGTTTCTTCGTAATGGCGCAACATTTTATGGAAATCGCCGATCGCTGCCGAAGCCAGAGTCCGAATTGGTCCTGCGGAAATGGCATTGACGCGAATGTTCTCAGGGCCCATGTCAGACGCGAGGTAACGCACATTCATTTCTAGTGCGGCTTTGGCGATGCCCATGACATTGTAGTTAGGGACAACTTTTGCGCCGCCGATATAACTAAGGGTAATCACACTACCGCCATCTTTCATCAGAGGCTTGGCGGCGCGGCAAAGATGAATTAATGAGTAAGCGCTTACATCAAGGGCAAGTTGAAAACCTGCGCGGGAAATGTCGGTAAAGTTGCCCGATAAGTCTTCTTTATTGGCGAAAGCAAGACAATGCACCAAAATATCGATTTTGTCCCATTTTTCGGCGACTGAGGCAAACAATGAATCTATTTGGGCATCGTCTTGGACATTACAAGGCAATAAAAAATCTGGTGCTAAGGCATCGGTTAACTCGGCAACTTTACCTTTGTTGCGATCGCGATCGTCTGGTAGGTATGTAATACCAAGCTTAGCGCCAGCTTGATGTAGCTTTTGGGCGATACCCCAAGCGATCGAGCGATTGTTGGCAATCCCAGTCACAAGAGCAGTTTTCCCGCTCAAATCTAACAAACCCGTCATGTATATTTCCTAACGTGAACCAGCATAAATAAGCTTGAATTTAAGCTTACATTAAAAGCCCATACTCGCTCTTGCTGCTAAGGGCAGAATCGCGCTTTGCAAAAGGTTTAGTGCTAAAAAGGCAAGGATCGGAGAAAAGTCCATGCCGCCGAGGGGAGGGATAATCGAGCGAAATAAATTTAGATAGGGATCGGTAACTTGGCTAAGGGTGGCAAAAGGTTGTTTGTACCAGTCAACGGTGGGAAACCAAGTTAATAAAATCCGAATAATCAGGAGAATCGAATAGATTTGGAGAAATTTTCCAACTGTATCAACAATAATAAATGCCATAGGAGTTTTTTAGGTTGTGGAACAACTAAAGATAATAACTATCATCATTCTAATGAATGCAGGGATTAAATTTACCTTAGGTCAATTTAATCCGTTTAATCTGTAATGTCGCCCAATGAAGGTTGAAATAATGGCAAGAGATTTGGCAAAGCGCGGCTAAGCTCTGCTTTCCCAAATCTCCATAGCTTTTGATTAGGCGTAAAGCGATCGCCATCATTTATCGTTACTGCTCAAATCGCGCATTGACTCAACGGTTTGCTTTCGCCCATTCTTACCTTCAGCCACAGCCAGTTCTTGGCTTACTGAGTCGATCGCTGCATTTAGTTGAGCAATTTTCTTTTCGAGATTCCGTCGCGCAAATTCATTAGAGGTCTGAGGCTTGTCAAGGAGTGGATCGCCATCGGACTGGCGATCGCGGAGATTGTCTTCTGGCTCACTGAGTTTCAGCGCGACTAATGCGCCCACTGCGCCGCCAACAACAGCACCAAAGAGAAAGCCTCCCCAAAAATTACCTGAATTGTCTGCCATAAATTTGCCTTAACGATCTCAACAACCTTTAAATATCGAGACTTTTGGGAGATCATAACATTTTGAATCACTTTGTAGTAACAAACCTGTACAGAGCTTTGCGATGTCTTAAAAGCCAGAACACAAAAAGGCTCGCAAAGCGAGCCTTTTTGTGTTCAAAAATATGATTGTAGTGATTACACCTTTTTCAAAGATCGCTCAAAATGGGTACGGTTCTCAAATACATTAAACAAACCTTTCATTGATGTAGCGTCTAACAAAAAATCAACATATTCGCTGACAGAACATAGCGCAAACTTACAGCCGATCGCCTTAGCACTCCGTAATGCAAACACTAAAGCCCCTAAACCTGAGCTATCCATTTGTTTGAGATGTTTGAGATCAACCAGTAATACATCAGGCTTTTGATCTAAAACATGACTGGCTTGTTGTCGAAAATAGTTAGTACTAGTTGCGTCAAGATTTCCTGTTGGTTGCATCACTTCAATACGCATATCACTTCTCTCCTTCCCCCTAATTATTGAGGTGTTACAAATATCTAAGGCAATCTATGATCTGCATAGATCTAGTTAATAATCTAGTTAAT
>DCSN01000030.1:6285-8545 GCA_002325645.1 Pseudanabaena sp. UBA1465 | reverse complement strand
CTAGTTAATAATCTAGTTAATAAAATAATGATTAAATGATTTTGATAAATGTCTGGATAATCCTTAGAGGAAAATCTTAAGTTGAGAAGCTGCTTTTGAATATTTAGAAAATCGAGTTATCTAAATGCAAACTTGTGGCTACACAACTATAGTTTTACTTCATAAATTTTACTTCATGCACACATACTACTTCCTTGTTTTAATATTTGCTTAGGTAAAAGTTATGCAAAGGTTATTAATATGCTTATTAAAAAGTTATTTCTATTTTTCAAGGCGATTCCAGTGATTTGGTGAATTGGTCACACAAATCTAGATGGGGCAGTTTACCCAACTGCTCACCCCATCCATCCAAAATTCTTTTTTCCAAATCGGCGCATCGGTTTTTAATGTATCGATCGCATAGCGACAAGCCTCAAAAGCCTCGGCGCGATGGGGCGACCCTACCGCCACTAAAACGCTGATTTCGCCAATCTTGAGTTTTCCTAATCGATGGTGAATTACGACTTCGGTAATGTCAGGAAATTTCTGATGGCAGCGATCGCTAATATTTTCAAATACCTGCAAAGCCATCGCGTCATAGGCTTGATAGTCCAAATAATCAACAGCGCGGCCCCCCGTCTGGTTGCGTACCATTCCACTCATTAGCACAACTGCCCCATTGCAAGTATTATCGGCGATCGCATAGACCGCCGCCACATCTAAGACCTCATGGGTGAGTCGAAAATTCTTGATCATAGTCATCGTAGTTTTAGATAGGCTATGGCAGCCTATCTAAAAACTAATCTTCGTGTTCTTCAAACTGATCGACTAATTCCTTGTTAGGAGGACCGAACGCCACATAGATGGCGTAAGCCGTCAAACAGATCACCGTTACAGCAACCGTAACTGCGATCGAAGTTGCATTTTCCATGAATTGAACCAATGTTTTAAGTTATTGTTACGATTATACTATTTAGTAACAATCGTTTTTAGAAGACAAACTTTATGTCACAACGTACTTGGCTTGGTGATATTCTTAGACCCCTAAACTCGGAATACGGTAAGGTTTCTCGCGGTTGGGGAACCACCCCTCTCATGGCCGTGTTCATGGCTTTGTTTCTTGTATTTCTGGTCATCATCCTCCAGTTGTACAACTCTTCCCTGATCCTTGATGGCGTAAACCTCAACTGGGGCGGCTAATTTCTAGTTAGACGCGATCGCAATATCAAAGGCACGCTCTGCGTGCCTTTGATGTATTTTTAACCTACTCAATTAAACTCAACTAAGTAGTCTATACACAAGGTCATTCCCCATGAATATTTTCGGTATTGGCTTGCCTGAAATGATTTTGATCATGTTAGTGGCATTGCTAATTTTTGGACCTAAAAAATTGCCAGAAATTGGGCGCAGTATGGGTAAAGCCATTAAAGGTTTTCAAGATGCCTCGCGTGAATTTGAATCAGAATTTAAGCGCGAAGCCGATCGCCTAGAGCAAGTGACCCCTGAAAATGTTACTGATAACGCCCCAGCAAACCCTTCAGCGATCGCAACTCCATCTACAGAACTTGAAGTCAAAGAAGTTGTCAAAGAAGTTGTAAACGCGGCGGATGCTTGAGACTCAATCTATTTCTCTAATTGTGGGGCTTGGTAATCCGGGCGCAGAATATGAACGTACCCGCCATAATATCGGTTTTATGGCGGTTGATGCTTTAGCAGCAGATTGGAGCATCTCTTTAGGTAAAGAAAAACGATTTTATGGCAACTTTGGCGAAGGTCGTTTATCTAGCGCCTTAGCCCATCAGGGCAAAATCCGTCTGCTAAAGCCGACTACTTACATGAATTTATCGGGGCAAGCTGTTCGAGCCTGTGCCGATTGGTTTAAGTGTAGTCCCGAAAATATTTTAGTTGTTTATGATGATATGGACTTGCCCCTTGGTAAACTGCGGCTGCGTCCCTCTGGCTCCGCAGGTGGTCATAACGGCATGAAGTCGATTATTTCGCACTTAGGAACCCAAAATTTTCCACGTCTGCGCCTTGGGATTGGGCGTGGTGGTCATAAAAGTGATCAGGGCGATCGCGCGATCGCGACAAAAGCTAATCAAAATGTGACCAACCATGTTTTAGGGGGATTTTCCGCCACCGAAAATAAAGTACTGCCAGAAATTTTTGACCTTACCAAATCCGCTATAACGAGTATTTTAAGAGATGGATTGGAAAAAACAATGAGCTTATATAACAGTCGGAGCATCGATTTTTAGAAAAAGAAAAGGCAGAAATGGCA
>DCSN01000030.1:0-6236 GCA_002325645.1 Pseudanabaena sp. UBA1465 | reverse complement strand
TGCCATTTCTGCCTTTTCTTTTTTACGATTGACGATAGCTACACAGGGTATGATAAAACCAATTTTCAGGCATTTGGAATATTTTTTTTGAATTGCTGGGACATGATAAGCGAGATTTCAACTTAGTGTGAGGAGAGCATAATCTATGAAAGCCATGATTCTAGCGGCAGGTAAAGGTACGCGAATTCGCCCCATCACAAACATCATGCCTAAGCCCATGATCCCGATCATGCAAAAGCCTGTTATGGAATTCTTAGTTGAATTACTCAGACAGCATGGCTTTGATCAAATCATGGTTAATGTGAGCCATCTTTCTGAAGAAATCGAAAACTATTTTCGAGATGGTCAAAAATTTGGCGTGCAAATGGCCTATTCCTTTGAAGGAACAATCATTGATGGCAAGTTGCAGGGTAGCGCTCTTGGTTCCGCAGGTGGACTCAAAAAAATCCAAGATTTTTCGCCATTCTTTGATGATACTTTTGTCGTACTTTGCGGTGATGCTCTAATCGATCTTGACCTTACCTATGCAATCAATTGGCATCGTCAAAAAAAATCTTTAGCCACGATTATTACTAAGACTGTACCTAAGGATCAGGTATCGAGCTATGGGGTAGTTGTGACGGACTCTGAGGGCAGGATTAAACAGTTTCAGGAAAAGCCCAGTGTCGAAGCTGCTCTCAGCAATACGATTAACACAGGCATCTATATTTTTGAGCCAGAAATTTTAGATTATGTACCTTCAGGGACAGAGTTTGATCTGGGTAGTGATTTATTCCCTAAATTAGTTGCCGCAGATTTGCCATTTCATGCCATTTCAATGGACTTTCAATGGGTTGATATTGGAAAAGTCCCAGACTATTGGCAAGCCATTCAAGATGTTTTGTCGGACAAAATCAAAAATGTCAATATTCCAGGGCATGAAGTCCGTCCTGGTATTTACACGGGTTTAAATGTATCGGTAGATTGGGATAAGGTCGATATTCGTGGTCCCGTTTATATTGGCGGGATGACTCAAATTGAGGATGGTGCAACGATTATTGGTCCAACGATGATTGGTCCAAATTGCCATGTTTGCAGTGGTGCGGTGGTGGAGCGCAGTGTGATTTTTGAATATTCGCGGCTTTCGGATGTGCGCTTAGTGGACAAGCTCGTATTCGGTCGTTATTGCGTTGACAAGACAGGCGCAACGATCGACCTCCAGGCTGCTGCCTTAGATTGGCTAATTACCGATGCAAGGCATCAACAGCAAAAATCACAGTCTCCTTTAGAGTTTTCTAAAGTTCTAACTTAAAAAATGTTCAAAAAGCTGGCTTCGCCAGCTTTTTGAACATTTATGCGTAACACACAAAATTTTTTATCTGCCGCGAACTCTCATAAATTGATCGATGCCTCTAGCGATCGCATCTGCCATCTGTTTTTGATAACTAGGGTTACTTAAATTTCGCGCCTCAGTAGGATTGGTGACAAAACCAGTCTCTACTAGAATTGCTGGCATCGAGGTTCTGGCAATCACATAAAAACCTGCGCCTCTAACCGAGCGATCATTTGCTCCTGTAGCCGAAATAATTTGTGAATGCACATAACTAGCAAGTTCTCGACCCGTGGTTGAGTTGCGTGAATGATAAGTCTCAATCCCATTAACGTTGCTATTGTTTGCTCCTATAGCATTGGCATGAACGCTTACAAACACATCGGCGTTGATACGTTCTGCTGCGGCTACACGCGGTTCTAAGTCAATTTCGACATCGTTAGTACGCGTGTAATATACGGTAAAGCCCATACCTTGTAAGGTCTGACCTAGGAGCAAGCTGATGGGTAAAACCACATCTTTTTCTTGGATTCCATTGGCAACTGCCCCTGGATCTCTACCACCATGCCCCGCATCTACAAAAATGACACCCCGTCGGCGATCGCCTGTATTTTGTGGTGACGGTGCAGTGGGAATACTATTTGGTAAAGGTATGGGATTGTTGTTGGGGACTTGCGAAATTCTATTAATGCCAACTTGCAGCTTAATTTGTTGATTGTTTTGGCGTTGAGCTTCATTTACTTTCCAGCCCGCGAGGGTTTTAATACCGATTTCCACAGAGTTCCCCACCTGTGATAATCGAATTCTCTCAATTGGGCTATTTGCGGCAAGGGTAGGACGTTGCAAATTTGGAGAAATATTGGCATTGGCAACGGTCAAATTAAAATTTCCAGAGGCGCGATCTAGATTTGTTTGATAGTTAATTGGTTGGTTGGCTTCGATCAATAACTGTCCTGTACTACTAAAACTCAGTCTCTCGATCGCCGCAGGTCTGCTTGTATTATTGGGAATCGTATTAATGAGATTATTGCGAATAGGAATGGGCAAATTAGGCGCAATAGGGATTGCTTGAGCAACTTGGCTAGATGGAGTATTAGATGGAGTCAGCAGTAAAGTATTAGTTGCGGCGATGTACTGACTTTGCCAAGCAATTTTGCTATTCGGATCATTATTATCAAGATCAAAAACTAAACGGGCGATCGCGGGATTATTTTGAAACTGAGCAATCCTGATCTGCTTTACCCCGAAACGATTCATCGGCAGATTGGATTTATGCAATTCCTTGATCACCTCCGTATTTTGTAAATCCACAATCAGGCGATCGGGATTATCTTCCCGTTGAATACGAATTTGGGGGTTAGCGTTGACATTTAACATCAATCCATTAGTAACAGGTCTAATACTATTGAGCCTTATAGCATTAGTCTCAGAGGTGTTTTGAGCTATTACGGTTGCTAAGGAATTATTATTAGGCTGTTGTGATACTTGACTTGTTAATGAAGATGACAAAACATCAGACTGTAGGGCATAGGCTGCTCTGTTGGACAGGCTTCCTAAATTCCATCCATAGCTAGTTGCTATGCCTACACAAATTCCAACCGCTAATTGACGATATAGCAAAATAGTTCTCCCAGTGGCATAAAGATCGGCAATTTGAGCTATCTAATAGCTAGTTTTTGTGACTTTAGGATGATCATACAACTCTCTATCTTCGATAAAATTTCAAGAATTGATCAACTCCCTTAGCGATCGCTGCCGCCATCCGTTCTTGATAAGAACTATTGACCAATTTTGATGCCTCTGACGGGTTGGTAATATATCCAGTCTCTACAAGGATTGCAGGCATTGATGTATTCCGAATCACATAAAATCTAGCTGACCTCACACCACGGTCATTTGCACCTGTACTAGCAATAATTTGGCTATGAACCAAATCTGCAAGGCTCTTACCTAGAGACGCACCTGAAGCATAATAAGTTTCAACCCCATTAACTTGAGATGCATTTGCCTCTAGAGAGTTTACATGCACACTGACAAATACACTAGCCCTAGTACTCTCCGCAATCTGGACTCTTGGCTCTAAATCTAGATCGATATCATTGGTGCGTGTATAGGCGACAGCATAGCCCATTTGCTGCAATATTCTACCTAGCTGCTTACTCATTGCTAAGTTAATATCCTTTTCATATATGCCATTGCGGGTTGCACCTACATCTGGTCCACCATGCCCAGGATCGATCATAACTAGTTGCCGAGCTGTACTGTTACCGTAAATTTGCTGTGGCTGTGAACCTGTGTTTGGCAGAACACCTGCATTAACCTGTCCAACACTTGCTAACTGTAGTGCGATCGCCTGCGGATTTGTCCTAGCTGTTTCCCGAATTTGCCAGCCTGCGATCGTTTTAATACTAATTACAACCGCATCACCAATTTGATTGAGGCGGATCTGTTCGATTGGGCTATTGGCTCCTAAAATAGGGCGGCGCAGTTGCGATGAAATCCTTACAGCAGGAACTGTGACGCTATAGGTATTACTTCTTGTATCTAAGCTGCTACGGTAAGCGATCGCCCGACTCGCCTGAATTACCAACTGACCATAGCCATTAAAGGACAAACCATCAATCGTCGTTGGTGAATTAACGCCAGTCACAGGCAGTGATGCAACTGGCAAACTGGCAACGGGACCACTTGCAACAGGATTATTCACAAGGGATGCTGTCCCACCACTGGGGCGCAGCAAAAGTAACCCACGACCCGAATCAAAATAGCTTTGCCAACTCACAGGATTAGCATTATCTAAATCAAAAACCAATCTGGCGATCGCAGGAGACTTTTGAAACTGAGCCACTCGGATTTGGCGCACACCATAACGATTTACAGGCACGATGGTGTTGCGTATGCTCGCAGTAACTTCAGTTGCCTGCAAATCAACAACAATGCGATCAGGATTAACTACTCGTGAAGTAATCAATTGGGGATTTCCATTGATTGCCAAGATTAATCCATCAGCACTAACTTGAACATTGCGTAGCTGCAACGCTTGTCCATAGGGCGTTAGCTGCGCTTGGAGATCACTCTGGGGATTGCCACGAAGATCACCATTGCGTTTGAACTCGCTGTTCTGTAGTTGCGGATCAAGAGCAAGTTTTGCCTTAGTTTCCTGCACATACACAAATGCACTTCCCAGTAAGCACATCAAAACCCATAGCGATCGCCTGTAATTTCGATTTAGTTGGTTCAACAAAAAATACTCCCATCAAATCGACTAGAGCTTGCCAATCAAAACTTTAAGACAGCAATTCTACAGGAGATAGTGAAACTTTTTCCACTAGAGGTAACTTTCCTAACCAGCGACGCGAAACCTGAGCAAAACGATCGGGTTCACCACTCACAAAAAATTTGGTTTCGGCGCGTCTACAACGATTCTCTGAGTATTTTAAACCCATCAAGTCTAACTCTTGTGCCGCCGCCCTCACCACATACGAAGCAGGATTTACCAAAGCTACATGGGAAGGCAAAATCTGACGAAAAACCCCTGACAAATGCGGATAATGCGTACAACCTAAAACCAATGTATCAATGTTTGCATCAATTAATGGTTGTAAGTATTGTCTTGCAACTTTGAGTGTGTAAGGGTCTTGAATGCGATCGGACTCAATCAAAGGCACAAACTCTGGACAATCAACCTGAAAAACTTGAGCTTGGGGATCACTCTCACAAATTGCCTGCACATAAGCCTCACTTTTAACAGTCGCCGTAGTGGCAATCACCCCAATGCGCTTACCTTTCCCTACAGCCGCCCTTGCCCCTGGCAAAATCAAGCCCAAAATTGGCAGGTCAAAATCTTTTCTAACCACATCTAATGCCAATGCCGAACTAGTATTGCAAGCCATAATTGCCATCTTGACATTCAAGGATTGCATCCAGTGCAAAATCTCATACACATATTCAATAATTTCATCAGGCGATCGCCTTCCATAGGGCAATCGTGCCGTATCACCAAAATAGATAACAGATTCATTAGGTAACTGGCGATGAACTTCCTGTAAAACCGTAAGTCCTCCAACCCCACTATCAAACACACCAATAGGGCAACGAGCTTCCTGCTGCAAGACCATGCATATCCTCACAATTCACATGCATCACAGTAAAGCATATTTTTATAAAAGTGCGTATCAGCCTAACCAATTATCCGCAAATACAAGCGCACTAGACACTTATACTTTTTTATGTGGGTAGCAAATTGTGTAACCACAATAATGCTATCTAGCATTACCAATACCTAAATCAACAACCAAAAAAAGAAAATTATGGACTTATCCCTTATTCCCCCACAACCCAAAGCAGGAATCCTCAATGTCCTGATCGAAATTCCCGCAGGTAGCAAAAACAAATACGAATTTGACAAAGATCTGAATGCTTTTGCCCTAGATCGTGTTCTTTACTCCTCAGTCCAATACCCCTACGACTACGGCTTTATCCCCAACACCCTTGCCGATGATGGCGACCCCCTTGATGGCATGGTGATCATGGATCAACCCACCTTCCCTGGTTGCGTCATCCCCGCCCGTCCCATCGGGATGCTGATTATGATTGATGGCGGCGATCGCGACGAAAAGATCCTCTGCGTCCCTGCTAAAGATCCTCGCTACGCCGAAGTCAAAACCCTAGCCGACATCGCCCCCCACCGTCTCGAAGAAATTGCCGAATTTTTCCGTTCTTACAAAAATCTGGAGAAAAAAGTAACTGAAATCAGAGGCTGGGAAGGCGTAGAGGCAGTACAAGCTCTTGTAACCAAATCTATTGATGCGGCATTACCCAAATCCTAGAAAAACTTTTGACCCTTAGAACCTTTAATACATGGGCATTCTGGGGTTTTAGCAACAAGAACGCAAAACTTTTTCAAAAAAGGGGTTGACAAAGCTAA
>DCSN01000073.1:2447-4805 GCA_002325645.1 Pseudanabaena sp. UBA1465 | reverse complement strand
CCCGCCACAAATTAAAATATAAAACCCGTTGCGGGGCTTCGCCCTGCGACCCTTCTTGTGGCGGGTTTGATCGAGTTTTGCTGTAAGCAAAACTTACACTGCTAGAGCAAAGTTTAGACAAAAAAATAGCGAGTCATGGCAACGTCAGTAAATCCATTTCTCGCTAGCTCTTGTTCAATGAAACAATTGAGACGCATATATAAGTTCCCACGAAGCGAAAAGGGTTTTCATCAGCTAAAGCGCTTATTTGAAATTCTTTCTATGTAAGCATTTTGGCTTGATCCCTCAAATTGACAAATCAAAACCCAAAAGATAAATGGCGGCGCTTCGCGCCGCCATTTATCTTTACTGCTATGGAAATATCTCAAAGCGATATTTCTAATTTCTATACCAGATGCCTTCAATGCGATCGCTAATATTAATCGCATCCGTATGGGTTTCCGCCAAAATTGTAACGTGACCGAGTTTCCGCCCAATGGAAGAACTGGTTTTGTTGTACCAGTGAATGTGGGTATTCGGAAAACTAGCAATCTCCTTGAGTTTGTGGGCATATCGAGAATTGCTGATGGAATTTTCGATATTTGACCAAGTTTCTTTTTCAAATCCCAAAAGATTGACCATGACGACCACAGGCGCAAGCATTGATACATCGCCGAGGGGCTGTCCACTGACCACACGCAGTAATTGCTCAAATTGCGAAGTTTGACAACCTTCGATGGTGTAATGTCCCGAATTATGGGTGCGCGGCGCGATTTCATTAACGCTGATTTCGCCCGTCGCTGTTAAAAAGAACTCGATCCCAAATACGCCGATCGCATCTAGACTAGAGACGATTTCTGTGGTGATCGCTTTTACTTTTTGGCTAATGATTGGATCGACACGAGCAGGGGCGATGGTGCGACGACAAACTTGATTAGCTTGCAGAGTTTCGACGACGGGATAAATTGATATTTCGCCCGATTCCGATCGCGCAGCAATGACGGCTAGTTCTCGCTCAAAGGGAATAAAAGCCTCAGCGATCGCAGGTGCTTTGTGCATACTGTCCCAAGCTGCTTTTAGTTCGGTTTCGTTGCCAACAATCCAAGTGCCTTTGCCGTCATAACCATGCCGTCTTGCTTTGAGTACAAAGGGATAGCCTAATTTAGTGGCTGAATCTAACAGTTCTGATTCGTTGTCTACACTATAAAATTTTGGGGTGGGAATACCACAATTTTGAAAATGTTGGCGCTGGTTGAGTTTATCAACGGCGATCGCCAAAGTTTCTAGTTTTGGTAAAAATAATACGCCGCGATCGCCAGTACGATCAGCTAGTTCTTGCAGAGCCGCCAAATCGACAAATTCATTCTCAAAGGTAATTACCTGACTATATTCAGCAAGCTGCGCGGTTGCCTGTGCGTCCGCAACTTTGCCATAAATTACGCGATCAGCAACGGACACGGCTGAGTCATCGGCACTCGCAGCCTGTACCGCCAAAGAAATACCAAGATGTTTTGCGGCGATCGCCAGCATCCAAGCTAGTTGTCCACCGCCAATCACCCCGATTTGTTGTCGAGTAACCACTACAAAAATCCTGAATTAATTTTTTGTAAATTTGTAAATAGCTTCTCAACTATATAGCTTAAGCACCACAAAGAAAGCACTGCTTAGCAGTGCTTTCTTTGTGATACTTAAGCTGGGGACGAGACTCGAACTCGTGACCTACTGATTACAAATCAGTTGCTCTACCAACTGAGCTACACCAGCAAATTTAGCGCTAAAGCATAATAACAGAAGTGCGATCGCTTTAGCAATATTTAAATATTTATTCTCGATTCATTCTCGAAAGTCGAGCCGTGACTGACAGTTAGACTTAAAGGACTCGCAGTAAAATAAAGAGCCAGATTTTTTATGAAGCGGCTTCGCCGCTTCATAAAAAATCTTTAGTTGACGGTAATTAAATATCGCTACAAAATGCTTAGGTAGGAAAAAGTTTTTAGCTGTTTAGAGACAACATTTCGAGAATGTCGAGATTCTAAAAATTTGGCATCAAAACATAAATAATTAGCGTAAACATACCCAAACATAAATTGATACGGACATGGCTAGGACAAGCGATCGCACCACACAGACCCAACAGACAAACCATTACAAAACACTGCGGATTAGTTACAATGCTGCCCCTGCTGAGGTCAAAAGCGCCTATCGCGGACTAGTCAAAGAGTTTCATCCCGATTGTAATCATCACCTTGACAACCATGATGATATTGCTTCGATCAATCTCGCCTACGAAGTTCTGAGCAATCCTCAAGCTCGCGCCCATTACGATCGCAAACTCGGCATTAAACACAACTCTAACAGCGCATCTCAGAGCGCATCTCA
>DCSN01000073.1:0-2390 GCA_002325645.1 Pseudanabaena sp. UBA1465 | reverse complement strand
CATCTCACGGCGCATCTCATAACGCCTCTCACGGAGTCAAGCGATCGCCTACTAGACGCGACACCCATCTCAATGAAGATCAGAAAATTGATCGTTGGTGTAAACAGGTCTATGAACCAATCATGGACTTGCTAGAAAGTATTCTTGATAGTCTTGATGAACAGATTGATGCGCTGGCTGATGATCCCTATGATGATGGTTTGATGGAAGACTTTGAAGACTATATCGATGAATGTCGCGGCTCCTATGCCAAAGCCCAGATTTTCTTTAGAGCAGTTCCCAATCCTGCTTCAGCCGCAGGGATCGCCAGCTATCTTTATCACTGTCTCAATGCGATTAGTGACGGCATCGAAGAGTTAAATTATTTCACTTTAAATTTTGACGATCGCCATTTACACACAGGACAAGAGCTATGGCGTAGGGCTGAAGAAATGCGCTACTACGCTCAAAGGGCGATGCAAAGCACCCAAACACTAGGTATATAGAGGATTGTTTCACAGGCTTTGGCGGAGAAACAATCTAGTGTTTCACAGGCTTTGGCGATAATGTAAACTTATTTTAATTAATTAGTCATCCCCCTCGCTCCTGCTGTAACCAAAGCCAATGCAACCAACCGATCCGAAAAAGTTTACTGAAAAAGCATGGGAAGCGATCGTCAAATCGCAGGAAGTCGCAAGGCGATCGCAACATCAGCAACTCGAAGTCGAGCATTTAGTCATGGCGCTCTTGGAGCAGGAAGAGGGTTTGACGACAAATATCTTCACAGCGATGGCAGTGCCGATGGCTAGGGCGCGGCGACAGGTGGAGGAATTTTTGCGACGACAGCCCCGTGTGGCGAGTCCAGAGCAGTTGTACTTGGGGCGCAATCTAGAGGTATGGCTTGATCGCGCTGAGGAGAGTCGCAAAAGCTTTGGGGATGAGTTTATGGCGATCGAGCATATGCTGATCGGCTTAGCTGATGACGATCGCCTCGGTAAGCGGCTCTATCGCGATTTGAGCATTGATCGTAAAAAATTAGAGGAAACGATTAAGGCGGTACGAGGTAGTCAAACGATTACCGATCAAAATCCTGAAGCCAAGTATGCGGCTTTGGAAAAATATGGGCGCGATCTGACGGAACAGGCTAAGGAGGGCAAGCTCGATCCTGTGATTGGGCGTGATGATGAAATTCGGCGGGTGATGCAGGTGCTATCTCGGCGTACCAAAAATAATCCTGTATTGATTGGCGAACCAGGGGTGGGTAAAACCGCGATCGCTGAAGGATTAGCTCAACGGATTATTCGGGGAGATGTACCAGACTCCCTCAAAGACCGCACGATTATTAGCCTCGATATGGGTTCGCTGATTGCAGGAGCCAAATATCGGGGAGAATTTGAAGATCGACTGAAGGCGGTGCTTAAGGAAATTCTCAATTCTGATGGGAAGATCGTGCTTTTCATTGATGAGTTGCATACGGTAGTGGGTGCGGGAGCAACCCAGCAGGGGGCGATGGATGCGGGGAATTTGCTCAAACCGATGTTAGCTAGGGGGGAATTACGTTGTATCGGTGCGACTACTCTTGATGAATATCGGCAATACATTGAAAAGGATGCCGCTTTAGAGAGACGTTTTCAACAGGTAGTTGTCAATCAACCAACAGTTGAAGACACAATCTCAATTTTACGAGGACTTAAGGAAAGCTATGAAAGGCATCATGGAGTTGACATTTCTGATTCAGCGTTGGTAGCGGCTGCAACGCTTTCAAATCGCTATATTACTGAGCGTTTTTTACCAGACAAAGCGATTGATTTAATGGATGAGGCAGCCGCAAAACTCAAGATGGAAATGGATTGCAGACCCCGAGAACTAGACGAAATTGATCGCCGTATAAGACAATTAGAGATGGAGAGACTTTCCTTACAAAAAGAGAAAGATTCTACTCTCTCTGAAAGAATAGAAGAAAATGGAAAGGTAATCTACAAAGGTAAGATGAGCAAGGCATTACAAGAACGTCTTGAGCGACTTGATATAGAGATGAACGAATTGAGTGAGCGCTTTACTAATTTAAACGAACGCTGGGAGCAGGAAAAGGGTGTTCTAGATAACTGGAGATCTCTAAAAGAACAGATTGCCCAAACTAAACTACAAATCGAACAAGCAGAACGTGATTTTAATCTCAATAAAGCAGCAGAATTAAAGTATGGCAAGCTAACTGAGTTAGAGAAAAATCTTGACGAGTCAGAATTGGAAATTAATCGAACAAGATCTGATGGATCGCTTTCTCGTGAACAGGTTACGGAAGATGACATTGCCGAAATTGTGGCGCGTTGGACAGGGATTCCACTCAAGAAATTATTACTTTCGGAACGGCAGAAGTTATTAACTTTAGAAACCCATTTACACGATCGCGT
>DCSN01000042.1 GCA_002325645.1 Pseudanabaena sp. UBA1465 | reverse complement strand
GGCATTGTCGAAAATATGAGCTATTTCATTCCCCCCGATATGCCCGATAAGCAGTACGACATTTTTGGTTCTGGTGGTGGTCAAAAAACATCCGATGAGCTTGGGGTAGATTTACTTGGTTGTGTACCTCTAGAAATTAGTCTGCGCGAAGGCGGCGATCGCGGTGTGCCTATTGTATTAGGTCATCCTGAGTCGGCTTCGGCTAAGGCTTTACGCGAGATTGCCAAGGCGATCGCCGCCAAAGTTCAAGAAAAATAAATAAAGGCGGCACGAAGTGCCGCCCTTATTTATTTGTTTTTGAGTTGTTGCACTCGTTCTAAATCGCGCTTCACTTCAAAAGCTAATTCGCGATTTTTAGGATCGGTACTTAGAGCTTTATTGAGATAAATTTCTGCTTCGCGTAACTTCCCATTCAAAATTAACTCACAACTCCATCGGTGATAAGTGACGGCTTGCCAATGGATCACCTCGGTCGTGTTGGGAAATCTCTCGCTCATGCCCTCTACAACCGCGATCGCCACAATATATTTTTTTTGCTTGAGCAAATCCTGCACGCGCCGCAGCATATCTAACTTCAGCTTTAATTCAGGATTACTGCTAATGGGATCAACTTTATTGCTAACCTGCTTTACCTCGATCTTGATTTGCGGATGGGACTGCGGCTTACTATGAGACTGCGGTTTGGGATGCGGCGGTGGTGTCGTGACTGGCGATCGCACCGTATCAGCTTTGTGTTTAGCAAATAGCTCCTTAGACAAATCCTCTTGATCAGCATCCTTAAGAAGCTTGTAAGCCTCCTGTACCAGTCGAAACTTATCCGTAGTCGTTGGATCATTCTGATTGACATCAGGGTGATATTTACGCGCAAGACGACGATAAGCCACCTTAATATCATCTAAGGTGGCATTGCGAGGAACGCCTAAAAGTCGATAGCATTCGGATAAGTGCATGAAATGAAGTGGGACTAGAAAGAGCCGATCAAAAAGCTAATAATACCAAAACTAAAAATGGCATAGCCATTTTTAGTTTTGAAAAACCTTAATGATTTTGTTTTTTACGAATTGAATATTTCCCCTTAGTCGTAACTGGCGAGTCCTTATTTGCTTCTACTAGTTTAATGTACTTATTAAGTGCTTCCTCCTTAGTCTCATGTTCAGAAATAACATGGACTTTACGACTGCCAGATAGTTCGAGGACAACTTGATGCATAAATGTGGAAGCCCAGCCTTAAATTTGTGAAAACAGTTTAGCAAATATACCGAACAACAAAAAGGGGGGGGCGACTAGCGCCCCCCTTTTTTGTTGTTAATGAATCTTAGCGCTTTGCAAATTTCTTAGTCATCTTGCGTAAACGAATCGATTCAGGCGTAACTTCAAGGATTTCATCGGGTCCGATGTATTCCAAAGCGCGTTCGAGACTCATCTCGATCGGGGCTTGCAACTGCACGATATCATCAGCACCTGCCGCCCGCATGTTGGTAAGCTGCTTGCTCTTACATACGTTCAAGTCCATATCTTGAGGACGGTTATTTTCCCCAATAATCATGCCCTTATAAACCTTTGTACCAGGTTTAATAAAGAACACGCCGCGATCTTCAGCATTCTTCAAGGAAAACTCAGTCGCCACGCCTTCTTCAAAGGAGATCAGTACGCCATTCCGACGGGCGCTAATTTCGCCAGCCGATGGACGGTAATCGAGGAAGCTATGGTTCATGATCCCAGCACCGCGAGTGGCTCGCATAAAGTCGCCACGGAAGCCGATCAACCCACGGGCAGGTACAACGAACTCTAGTTGAGAGCGACCAGTACTAGACATTTGCATATCGATCATTTCAGCGCGACGCTGACCTAAGCGCTCGATGCATCCACCGACGGCATCTTCAGGTACATCAAGAACGAGAGCTTCGTAGGGTTCGCACTTTTGACCGTTGATTTCGCGGTAAATAACTTGAGGCTGGGTTACTTGGAACTCATAGCCTTCACGACGCATGGTTTCGATCAAGATGCCCAAGTGCAATTCACCGCGTCCAGCGACCGCAAAGCGATCGGGAGATTCAGGATCTTCAGTAACACGCAAAGCAACGTTGGTTTCGAGTTCGCGCATTAGGCGATCGCGTACTTGGCGAGTGGTAACTAATTTGCCTTCTTGACCAACAAAGGGCGAGTCATTAACGCAGAAGGTCATCTGTAAAGTGGGTTCATCCACCTTGATCATCGGCAAAGCTTGTGGCTCATTGGGACAGGTGATCGTTTCACCAATATTTGCAGTAGCAAAACCTGAGACAGCCACAATATTACCCGCCGAAGAAGTCTGCATTTCTACGCGCTTGAGTCCATCAAATCCCAATAGCTTCGTGATTTTGCCCTTGGTAATTGAGCCATCTTCAGAAATCAGCGCCGCTTGTTGTCCAGAGGTAATCGTACCGTTATGGATTTTGCCGATCACAATCCGACCAAGATATTCAGAATAGTCAAGGGTGGTAACTTGCAGTTGCAAAGGCTTATCAGGACTGCCCACAGGTGGGGAAACATGATGCAAGATCGCCTCAAACAAAGGCTTCATATCTACGCCTGCATCTTCGAGCTTTTCCTTAGCAAAGCCGCTCATACCTGAAGCGAATAGGTATGGGAAGTCGCACTGGTCATCATCTGCACCAAGTTCGAGGAATAGATCGAGGACTTTGCTGACGGCAATGTGAGGATCGGCAAATTCGCGATCGATCTTGTTAATAACAACTAAAGGACGTAGACCTTTTTCTAGCGCTTTTTTCAACACAAAGCGAGTTTGGGGCATCGGACCTTCGTTAGCATCAACAATCAGCAAACAACCTTCGACCATGCCAAGTACACGCTCAACTTCGCCACCAAAGTCCGCGTGTCCGGGGGTGTCAACAATATTGATTAGCGTATCTTTGTATTTGACCGCAGTATTTTTTGAAAGGATGGTAATACCGCGCTCACGCTCTAGGTCGTTGGAGTCCATCACGCATTCGACAAGGGCTTCACCTTCACGAAAAGCGCCAGACTGTCTGAGGAGTGCGTCTACTAGAGTGGTTTTGCCGTGATCGACGTGGGCAATGATGGCAACGTTGCGGATGGGAAGAGACATGGGTGATGTATCGAGTTGATCGAAAAACTTATTATTTCTTTATCTATTATGCGTGAATTTGTCAAAAAACTTTGTGTTTATGACCACTTGGAGTAATCAAAAATACAAAAAACAAGTCAGCACTAAGTGCTGACTTGTTTTTTTGATTAACTAAAGCTTTGACTACAAAGGACTTAAACCACTTTGCTGCAACAAATTAAAGGAGTCTTTGAAAATCATCACCACCCCTAAACCGAGCAGAATTACTAAGCCACCTTGCATGACATTATTTTGTAATTCTTCGGGTAAAGGCTTACCACCACGCAATGCTTCAATGAGCAAAAATACCAATTGACCACCATCAAGGGCAGGCAAAGGCAAAATATTAATAATTGCGAGGTTAATACTAATAATTGCAGTGAAATCAAATAATGCAGCAGCATCAGACTTCACTAGCTCTGAACCCATCGCCACAATCGCCACAGGACCCGAAAGTTGACCCGCCGTAGTTTGGAAATTAGTGGCAAGTTGTTTTAAGCCTTGGACTGTCATCACGACTAAACGCTCAAAACTTTGGGTCGCATTATCCAAAGCTTCACCAATACTATGCACAGCGCGGCGGTGAGGCTTGCCCGTAAAGTCGAGTCTGACCCCAATTCGGCCTTTACCAGATTCACCATCGGGCAAGATCGGGACTTGCAGCATTTTGCCATCACGCATTACCTGCAAATCTACGGTTTGGTTCGCATTTTTGGCAATCAATGACTGAAATCGATCTAAGGTCGTTAGGCTTGTATCAAATTCAGTAGTATTAGCGGACAATATAATATCGCCAGAACGTAAGCCTGAAACAGCCGCAGGCGCATTTGGCTCAAGGATCTTGCTAATTCTCACCCCTGGTTGATCGACCGTGCCGATACCGACGCTCAGGGTCATTACTAATAAAACTAAGTAAGCAAACACAAAGTTGGCAATTACACCTGCACTAATCACGATCGCGCGATCGATGATGGGGCGATTTTTCATTAAATTAGGATCATTGGGCGGAATGTCGCTATCTTCGTCATCGTCAGGGAAACCCACATAACCACCAAGGGGAATTGCCCGCAATGCATATTCCGTTTGCTTACCCTGATATTTCCACAAGACGGGGCCAAACCCAATCGAAAATCGATTTACATGAATACCCTGTAATCGGGCTGCCATAAAGTGTCCGAGTTCATGAACCAATATCAGAAGCGCAAGGACGGCAATTGCAGGCAATGCAGACATAAGCTTTGCTCTAAAGAGTTTTGAAGTTGTTAATGTTGGCAGCAATACCAAGAATATTGCTCAAGAATATTGCTCAAGAGTATCGCTTAGTTTGCGATCGTAACATAACTAAAAGCAGAGGGAGCTAGATCAGCTTTTGCTTTTGGCGATTCTTCAGGGTTCACCCAAAAAATCCTATGTTAAGATTAATGTATATATGTAATAAATTATTTCAATTAATCAATTTTTATTAATTACTGTGCTGCCATGAACAATACGATTCGCCTTGCTGCTTCAATTAGTCGCCTCATTTTCAGTTCAGACTCCGCGCCGATCGCTTTAACGCAAGGAGCATTACTTTTGCTGCGGGTCGTGCTGGGTACGGTCATGGTGCATCACGGATTCGATAAACTTGATGATATATCTGATTTTGCAGAGTCCTATGTGGCGGCTATTGGTATACCATTTCCGATCTTTTTTGCCTACTGTGCAGCAATTACCGAAGTAGTAGCTTCTCCTCTACTAGCCTTAGGCTTTTTAACCAGACCAGCCGCTCTAGGACTATTCATAACGATGCTAGTAGCCAACTATCATCATATTTTGACTAGTGGATTTTTCATCCCATCGCTTGAGATGTCGTTACTTTACGCTGCATCTTTTGCATTTTTTGCGATTTATGGTGGCGGCAAATATGCGATCGATACCTTGATTGCTAATGCTCTCACTAAGTTACTATTGAACAATTCCGAAGCAAAGCTAAGCACACAAACTGCAAGAGTTACTGTTTCCAACAAATAAATTCAAAGCAAGCGAAAAATAGACCAAAGTGGAGCTTTGCGCCACCTTGGTCTATTTTTCATAATACTTCTAGCAAAAAATTACGCCATGATTCCTATCCTTAATTAGATGCCCAAATCATTTAGCGTAAATATTTTTAAGATAATCAAATAATTTAAGATGACTACGCTAGAATATGTGCGGATGAGTATTTCTTGATCGCAATGTTTGTTTTCAGTATTGACAGTTGTCTTCTGTTTCATCGTGGCAGTCTTCGTTCCGAAATCTCTATCTCTACACATCTCTGATTGTTGAAGCAAGTATTATGTCTATTTATGTTGGTAATCTCTCTTATGAGGTTACAGAAGATGATTTAAAAGCCGTATTTGCGGAATATGGCAAAATCACTCGTGTCCATTTACCAATTGACCGTGAGTCAGGTCGTCCCCGTGGTTTCGCTTTCGTCGAAATGACTGACGAAAAGGAAGAAGATGCGGCGATCGAAGCACTTGATGAAGCGGAATGGATGGGTCGTTCACTTAAGGTGAACAAAGCCAAGCCCCGTGAAAGCTCTGACTCCTTTGGTGGTGGCAGAGGTGGCTTTAAGGGCGGCGGTGGTCGTCCTTCTGGCGGTGGTGGCGGTCGTCGTTACTAAACAAAAAAGAAGCGGTGATTTACACCGCTTCTTTTTTGTTTAAACAGAGATGCTTTTTAGGTCTGTGAGTTGATGGATCGTCGCAGAGCTGCACCATCGCCAATAATGCCTAAGTTTTGGATGATTTGATGCTTTCTAGCTTCTTCGAGCTTATTAAGGTCATTGTAATTAACCCAAGCAATACAGTCTACGGGACAGGTATCGATCGCCTCTTGCACTAAGTTTTCCTCATCGCCATCTTGGGCAATCACCCTAGCGCGTCCATAGTCTTCTTCCAAAAAGAAGGTGCTACTAGCTGTATGGGCGCAATGTCCACAGCCGATACACACAGTTTCATCGACAAATACTGCATTTTGTCGCAACTCACCACCTAGTTCGGGTTCAAAGCCAGAGCGATCGCGCATCTCTGCCTCTGAACTAGTTTTTATCGCTGTATCTACAGGCGAATTATCCATTCCAGCGCTGAAGAACTAGACGTACCGATCCATCTTCGCGGACTTGCTGCTCAGAAAGCGCAAAACCTTGCTGACTAGATTCACCCATGACTGTGGCGATCGCGTAGCGTTGAGTCACCTTTTGCAAGAAGCTTTCCACAGTCCAAGGCTGTTGCCAAAACTGCATATCGGCGACTAAGGCATATTCAGCCCCATTCCACTGAAAGCCAACATCATAGCCATTATCTTGGGTAATGACCACTTCAGCCTCGGTGGTAGCCCCTTGATGACCACGCATAGGCGATGCACCAGACTTCCAGTTGACTCCTAAATCTGTTAGAGCCTTTTGGAGTGGTTCTAAATTACGGATTTGGGTTTTGACTTGGCTAAAATGTGACATAGGGTTTATCCTGACTTCAATCTAATGGGCAAATGGACGAAAACTTTAACTTTTTTGTTTTGATTTATTGATAATTTGTGGAAAACTTGGATTTTCAAGTCTTTATTACCATTGACTGAATCTAGAAGTATCCATATCTGACACGCGATCGAGTTGCGTAGCCGACTGAGATGTATGTTGCTGCTGGGCAAAATTTTCGGATGTCAACTCTCGATGAGCGACTATTCCTAGTTTTGCTTCGATCGCTGCTGTCACCTCAGCACAACTAGAACCGACGACGCCTGTGACACGCTCTTCGACGCGACCATCTGGGTAAATAATGAATTCCAGAGTTTCCATGCTGGTTCTAGCTATTGAGTTATTAGACAGTTTGACGCAAAGTTCCTATAAACGTCAAGAAGTTAGGTCTGGAAAATTAACAGGCTTTTCTGATGCTTGTAATAGAGCAATCACAATACTTAGCAAGACTTAGCAAGGATTTTCAGTTTTTTGCTAACTTATTAAATTTAGTTTAAATTCTTTGACCTTATCTAAATTACGCGAAGACACTCCTTAAGGCATAGAGCTAAATATATAGCTATAGCCGTATGCATTAGGACAAATAAAAACCAAGAAGTTAGTGGCGGTGCGGAGCGCCGCCACTAACTTCTTACGAGAAAATAAAATACCAATCCAGATTTTCCAGAATCGGTGGGGCAGATTCGCCGCCCCACCGATTCTGATTTTATATTTAGTACTTTATTAAATCGTAAGTCTCTAACTTCCTGGTTTTAACAAGACTAAATACAGCCATAAAAAAGGCACTTGCTAAGCAAGTGCCTTTTTTATTAGGTTAATGGAATCGGGCAGAGTCGAACTGCCGTCCGCACTAGCGCCTAACCTCCCAGTCATTCACAGGTTTATCCGATTTGATCCTCACGGAGGGAATTGCTATTTATCTCTAGCAACGAAAGATGCACTGATAAAGTCTTGAGCGCTTAGCCTATCAGAGAAAGCTAAACACAGCATCCGTTGGGGGTTGGAGTGACATACTTAACGGAGTCATACATCACACCTCGAAACCGAAATTTGGTTCTTAGGCAGCTACAGGAGCGGCTTTACGAGAAAAAGATACAATGTTGTTCGCATGTACTTGTTTGCGCCATTGATTTACGAGAGATAGCACGCTCTCGACCTGCATCAAGGGATAGCTTCTACTAACACGTCGAAACCCTTACGATCCCAGTTGCGTTAACTGCGTTCAAACTAGCTAGACCTACTGCACTAAAAACGCAGCAAATTGAGCTTATCTGTCGCTCGTTATATTCATCATAGCTCACAAATTTGGCAAGTAGGGCAAATTATTTTTAGGATTTGAATATTGTAGTCAGTGATACAATTAAGCATATGCCCATAAAAGATTGGAGGTATGTATGAAGCCTCGAAGATTTTCTAGTCTCGTCCTACTAACTGCGATCGCGTCTAGCCTCATGGTTAGTGAACCAACATCAGCACAATCTTGTAACTACTACGCTGGTAGAGCCGTAGGTGGACAAGCAATAAATGTTGATACCTGTTCAATTTCAAGGGCTAGTTATCGCAGTGTAAATTTTGTTTATTATTTAGGTGGCGATCGGGTTGAAAGCCAAGCCAATTGCGAAGATCGGGTATGGACAACCTTTCCCGAACGTGCTGTGAATCGTCCTCAATCAGCAGCAACAGAAAGGATGCTTAACTATGTTTGCAATTTTGACTCCCAGCAATCGAGAACAGGTTCGGCATTTGTCTTTGATCCTCCCTCGAATGTCAGGGTTTCGCCTAACGGTAATGTCCTATGCGTAGTGCGATCGCGTCAAAATGTTAACCTTTACGGCTCGAAAGGAGATTGGTATTACACCGATGTATGTGGATCGATGGGATTGATTCATTCTAGTCAGTTACGCTTTTAGGGTATAAAACCCTTTTTCGCTATCGACTTAAATTTTTGATTAGCTTTTTTAACTTCACATTAGAAAAAGAGAGATGGCTTTGCCATCTCTCTTTTTCTAATCTAAAGGCTAAAAGCTAAACTCCAGTAGGAATCTTAGATTTAACGGTTGCAAAGCTAGGCACGACAATAGACTTGTCTTGCTTCGTTAAGCGGTTGTATAGCTCTTGAGTGTTGGGGTAGTTAGCCGCAGGGAAGGTTTCATAGCGGTTATAGGGTACGACATCCTCACCAAAGGCTTCGAGGAACTCCGCACTATTAACCATGCCTGTAACCATGGCTTTGAGACCACTGGTTGCCAAAATCTGATTGTATTTACGGATTTCGACTTGATCGAGGGGAGCGCGTCCGAGGAAGTGCTTGGTTCCCAATTCGATCACCTTGGTGTTCGGGAATGGGGCATAGAATTCCTTGATGTAGAGTTCGGATGTACCAAGGGCAAGGATGAATTCCTTGACCGTGATTTCCTTGTTGAGCAGCTTAGAGGTATCTTTGCCGAACTGATCGTTGCCAACGTAGGCATCCATATCACGCTCGAATACTTGACGGTAGGCGGCGCGTACCAAGGCATTGGCTTCCACAGGGCTAGTGGTGGTGAGCTTGAAGATCTTGCGTTGTTCGCGTTGCTTGCTGACACCTTGGTTAATGCGATCGCTAATCGATACTTCAGAGCGCACTTCCGTAACTTGACCAAGTTCGATGAACTTAGGTGTAGTCGGACTATCAACCTTTGTACCCTTGGCTTCGGTCAATGTACCAACGCGGTTGTTACGCAGAGATACGCCTGCGGGGGTGAGGTAACGCTCGTAAGGAACGGTGTCTTCACCGAAGGCTTGTTCATATTCCTTAGTGTTGAGGATGGCATCAACTACAGCGTAGAAGCCTTTCTTGGCGGCAAGGTCAAAGTAAGCATTAATCTCTTGACGACCATAGGTAGGACGACCCAAGAGACGGCGGTGGGTATATTCGATCGCCTTGGTGACATAGAGCTTATTCCAGTAGCGATCGCGGAAAGTCGGAGACTTAGCCAAGATCCGTACAAACTCGCGTACCGAGATATCGCCATTTTCTAGCTTAATCTCAGCAACAGAAAGACGCTGACCAGAGTAAGGAATATAGCCAATAATCTGCAAATACAAGGCGCGAATTACAGCTTGGGTAGCGCTTTCTGAGTTGGTGATGCTCAATCCCTTAACGGATGAAGTTCTACCACCCTTACCAATCTTGACGTTATCGCGAAGGGTATTGTCGAGTTTAAATACCTTAGGACCAAGAGGATCGATCGCCCCAGTAGCGCTAGGATTACTGAGTTGGTTGGTGATACCAGAACCATTGCGGATCAAGATGCGGCGAGTATCCTTACCGAATGGGGCAGGGGATGCGCTGGGGTTGCGGTTTTCCTTGGGGAAAATTGCGCCAAATTGGATTTCCAGAGGATCATTACCAGAACCATAGACATGTTGATCGGGTAATGGGTTCTGATAGGAAGCAAATAAGGTGATGAACTGAGGAACCTTGCGGAAGGGAGCCGAGTAGTTGAACAGGTCAAACTGTGCGCCCCAGTTGCGAGCAGTCTGGGCTTCTTGTCCGTAACCACGTTGGTAAGGTACGGTTTCTTCGCCGAAGTAGTCGCTGTATTCTCTGGAGTTAACCAATGCATTGACTAGAGCCGCTAGACCACCCTTGGAAACGATCGCAAAGTAAGCAGCAACTTCTTCACGACTTTCAGGCGATCGTCCGAGGAAATGCTTGAAGGCAAGTTCAACAGCGCGAGAGTTAATGAAAGGCAGGAAGAATTGATCACGGTAAAGAGGCGATAAACCTAAGCGGCGGACAAACTCGCGCACTGAGATTTCGCCATTCTTTACCTTAGAATCGAGATCAGAAATGCTTTGGCTGTAAGCACGGCTAATGTCACGCTCGAAAACTTGACGATAAGCAGCTTTTACTACTTCATTTTTTTCAGAAGTAGTGGAACCAGCCCGCATTGTGAATTTCTGACGACGCTCGGCGGTGTTGTAATAAATCTGAGGCAATTCCAAGCCTTGAAGGTCAGGCGAATTACGCTGACGGACTTTAGGTGATGGAGTAGGCGCTTTGAATTCAGCGATCGCTACATCCATGTATTGCTTGATAATTTCGATCGCTTCAGGATCATTCAGGAAATAGCTGACTGCTGCTTGCTTCATAGTTTGTAAAGCAACAATAGTGGCATCAGTCGAGCAAGCTGCTTCGATGATTTCACGCAAACCGCGCACGTTCTGGGCAAGGATATTCGGATCACCAGCCACGATCGCATAGGTGGCATAGCGCAAGAACCATGACAAGTCACGCAAGGACTTCTTCATGCGATCTGTGCCGTAGCGAGAAACATTAATAGGGCGAAAGTTAGCTGGTGGGGCATCAATAACGCCCGTAATTCCTGTATTGGCGAAGAAACTCTTCAGCGCTCCAAAGAATCCGCCTTCGGTTGCCTCAGTATATATAGTTGTACCAAGCTCCATGCCGAGCTTGATGTCAACCACACGACCAGCGCGATCGAGTTCTAGCTCTTCGCTATCCTTGGGCTTCTCAAAAAAAGCCATCGCTGAGCCACCCGTAAAAATACGGCTAGCGGCTTTGGAAACGATATTTTCCGAATTTTTGGTCAAGATTGCCGAAATTTCGAGGCGCTTAAGCCCAGATTGAAAATAAGTAGATAAATCCGATAATTCGCTACGAGTCGCAAAGCGATCCTGTTGCTCTATCTGAGAAATTGTGGAAGTTATAGCGGTCTGATATAGACGAGGGCGGGCATTTACTGCACCACTTGACGCTGTTACGCTCATGTGTCTGCCTGTTAGCTTTTAAAGGGTATGTAAAAAGTCGAAATAATAACTACCCAGTATAGGGTTTTCCAACTTAAATATCTAACTCTATCTCATCAGAAAATGCTGCATTTACAGGTAATTTAACTAAAAACTAACGATAAGTTTTGTAAAGCAGGTCTGTTAGCCAAGTTATGTACTCACAGCCTAAGTAGCTAGGCGCAATTAGATATAAAACTCTAAAACCTGTGGCGCACGCTGCGCGTGCGCCACAGGTTTTAAATTTGATTTTTAATTATGCCCGACTACTTATTTAGTTTTTAGGACAAATCAAAACCCAGAAGAGAGTGGCGGCGCGAAGCGCCGCCACTCTCTTCTGGGACAGCTATAAATTTTTAAAAACCGCAAAGCTCTGTAATCCCTTAAAATTCAAAAAAAGAGGCGGCACAACGTGCCGCCTCTTTTTTTAAAGAACTACGCCTTTAGGAGTAGGAATCGAAGGCTGGAGATACATGGTCAAGAACTGTAAACCGTTGTTAGCAAGGTAAGGCAGTTTTTGAATCTTCTTCAACCATTCGGGAGCATTAGAGTTGTCAATCTTGGAGAGCTTAGCGTTGTTTTCTTCGCACTTTTTGAGACAAGCCCAAAACTTAGGATTTTCCAAGTCCATAATTACAGGGAAAGCCTTAGCAGCGTCACGATTGGTTTCGCGGAGAACTTCTTCGACATATTTTCTGGTATCCATACCAATGGATTCATAGAACTCATTGCGAACGCAAATATCGTTTAGATACATAGTGGCGAATACTGACAGCAAGAAGAACTTACTCCAGAGATTAGCTCTAATACCCTTGATATTGTTTTTGTCACTGCGGAGCAACAAGCTACAGAAGTCACCGTGACGGCTTTCATCTTGGCACCAGTTTTCAAAGAATTTGAAGATGGGGTAGATCCGATATTCAGGGTGAGCGAGGAAATGTTGGTGGATTTTGATGTAGCGCCAGTAGCCAATCTTTTCAGATAGATAGGTAGCGTAGAAAATAAACTTCGGTGCAAAGTAAACGTATTTCTTGGTTTTCGATAGGGTCGAAAGGTCAAGCTGCAAGTCAAAATCGGGCATCGCCTTATTCAAGAAGCCAGCATGACGTGCTTCATCACGACTCATCAGGCTGAAAATCTCTGCCATCAAAGGGTTTTTGTCTTTGATCTTGACAGCAATTTCTTTGTATAGTAAAAAACCTGAAAATTCAGAGGTGCAAGAGCCTTCAAGGAACACGCGGAAATGCTCTCTCACCTTAGGATCAATATGATCCCAATTTTGGTTGAAATCAGCAGTACGGACAAAATGACGACGGTTATAGTCAAACTTAAATTCTTCGAGGATCGCCTCATAGTCTGGCGTAAGGTCGAAGATATCTAGGTTTGCCATCGCTTCAAAGTCAGTGGTGTAGAAGCGGGGGGTGAGGATCGAATCTCGTCGGCCAGTCCCGTTAACCTTTTGGTTTGACTGGCTTACATCGGGTTTAGAAGGGGTAGCTACCATAGTCTTGTGATGTTTTCTCTTGTGCTATTTTTTATACTGCCAGAGGATCTTGTGAATAAATTGCAGTTTATATACCTATATGACTGCCTATTCTACGACTAGTGGCTAGTTTGTGGTAGGTATATCTATAAATAAGGTTTGCTTATTAAGAAGTATTAAGCAAAATTGCAAACGCGCAAAGCCCGTTTGCAATTTAGTTAGCGATCGCTGCATTAACCTGTTCAATACTCAGCGATCGCAATAGGCTTGCCTGTGGTGATGGGGCAGGGATATTCGCGAAATATTCAGTAGTTAGATAATCAGCATAACTAGATTCTTGGCTTAAATGAGTTTTGAAGAAAGCAACACTTAGCAACTTGAGGTAATCTTGGGAAGCATTGGGGTTTGAACCTGCCAAGGCGTTGCTAACTTCGGGACTGAGGCGATCGCCTGAGGTAATTGTGGTTACGGCTGTATGCCCTGCACCATTTAGTAATACCAAGTAGCGACTTGCTGTGGTTAACCATGTAAAAGGGACGATTTGCTCAGAGACTACTGGGGCAAAAGTATCGTCTGAGCTACCAACGATCGCGAGCGGTACAGTGATTTTACTGAGGGCGGACTTACCTAAAACATGACTAGTCACAGGATTAGCCGCGATCGCCGCCTTAATACGCGGATCTCCGAGCTTATAGGTTTGTTTGGGTAATTTTAGCGCCACACATTGCAGTAGTAGCGACACATTCCATTTATATTTGCCTTGGCAGACTTCAGCTAAATCTGCAAACTGAATTTGAGCATCACTGACTAATGCTAGAGCCGCATAGCCGCCAAAGGAATGACCAACTATGCCCACATTTTTCCAATTAATATTGGCAACACTAGGATTGTCCACCTTTGGTGATTTTTCGACAAAGTTGAGAACTGCCGTAATATCATTGGGGCGATCGATAAAGCTTTCTGGCGGCGCGATTTCACTAGCCACACCAATAATCAATTTATCTAATTGATCGGCGCTGCTAGTTGGTGAAATCGTCAGGATTACAGCAAATCCATAGGATGCTAAATGTTCTGCCAAATAAAGCAGTGGCTCACGGGTAGAACTTAGCCCTGGATAAATGACGATCGCAGGTATAGCTGTGGAATTAACATTAGGGCGCTGGGGGATAAATAAGTAAAAGGGGATTGTATATTTATTATTCAGAGAAGGGGCTGTTAGGCTATATCGATCCGATTTTAATTTGCCTGCTTCACGCAAATCAGGTAGTTGGCTAGAGGACTTGACCAATGATTGTGTAGGTGCGGCTGGGGGATATTTTGTAGCGATCTGTTTAGCAGATTCACGATTCACCATCTGCACTACTTTTTGAGTGTTTTGCAACACATCGGTTAGTTCGCTAACGGTTTGCAGCCCTGCTTGAATATCAAAATAAATATCGGAAGTTGGGAATTTGCGTAGGAAATTGAGTAATGATAATCCATTGGTTTTATCAACGGTTGCGAGAACGGCGGCCGCACGAATGGCGCGATTACCCGATAGATTTGGTCCAGTTTTGATGAAGTCCCCTAAAATATCTAGCGCTCTTTCTCCTTGGGATGTGTATAGAAATCTCGATAATAAAACTACAGAAATATCGGCTCTCTCTGTCAAGATGCGTCGAAAGGTTGCCATGTCTGAAGCGGAAATATAGCGCGAAGCCATATCTAATGCACCACGCATTTCTCCTGTTTTGGAGAAGTTTTCTAGATCGTCAACGGAGACGGAAACTTCAAAAATGTTAAAGCGAAAGTTAACGGTTTCGGCAGCCTGACTAGGCTGAATACCTACACCTAAGCCAATGCTGCTGAATACAATCATCAAAGCCGCAGATCGAGAAACCAATCGCGAAGAAATATTGGCGATCGCATTAGATAGACATTTCATATTTAGCTTAACCTATGAGCATTTAATTAGAGGCTAACATGAAAATAATCTTGGGATGAATTAAGCAGGATCAATCTATAGATTGATCCAAGAACTACTTGTTTTGTTACAGCCTATTGAGGCTTTGAGTAGTACAAAAATATTTTTGGTTTTTAAGAAAGCGCAAAGCGCTGTGTACAGATTATTGAGCGTTCGAGCGTTATTGAGAAAATGTTTTTTGTGGCGAGGGTCATGGTTAATCTACTTTAATCATTGACGCTGACTTTCATTACACTAAGTATGTAGGCTTAATTTCAGAATTATGAATTTATCGACGGTCAATTGGTACAAAAAATGTCTCCAAAACGATTTCATGCTTCTTTGCAAGCAGAATTATTGCTGTTTTTGCGAAATCTGTTTGAGGGTAAGGGCTTTGTCTATCCTGAATGGGAGATTGTGCTGCAACGCCATGGACAAGATTGGTGTCCTGTGCCTGATTTGACTTATATCTCCATAGAAAAATTGCCCACTAATGTCGGTAATGAGCTTTGTCCTGTACCACCTGAATTAGCGATCGAGATTATGCCAGAAGGGCAGACATTTCGGGAATTTGTGGCAAAAGCAGGTGATTACTTGAATGCAGATGTGTTGCGCGTGTGGATTATCGACCCGATCAGAAGAACCTTCACCATCTTTTTTCCCGATCGCTCTCCTGAAACCTATCAAGGCGATCGCCTATTAACTGATGATTTATTTCCAGAGCTAGCAGTAACGGCAGAGCATTTTTTTGTGAAAGCAGGAATTTAAAGACTGCGTTCTAATGACTTTCCCCCATACATACCCCATACATAAAGCCAAACAAGATTAGAATATGTTAAGCAAAACTTAACAACAAGGTAACGACAGTCAGGGTCGAGCATAAACATGAAAGCAGTGATTATTGGTGCAGGCTTAGCAGGTATGAGTACTGCGGTCGAACTCAGCGAACAGGGCTATGAGGTAGAACTTTTTGAGTCCCGTCCCTTTGTGGGCGGCAAGGTCAGCAGTTGGCTAGACAAAGATGGCAACCATATCGAGATGGGCTTGCATGTATTTTTTGGTTGCTACTACAATCTTTTTGCCCTGATGAAAAAAACAGGCGCATTCGAGCATTTACGACTCAAGGAACACACACATATTTTTGTCAATCCAGGTGGCAAGCAAGCAGCCCTTGATTTTCGTAACTTTGGTGGCGCACCTTTTCATGGGTTGAAAGCATTTGTGACCACAGGACAATTACCACTGAAGGATAAAATCCAAAATGCGATCGCGATCGGGCGGAGTCCATTAATTCGTGGCTTAGTCGATCATGTTGGCGCAATGAAGGAAATCCGCGCCCTTGACAACATTAGTTTTAAAGATTGGTTTTTAGGGATGGGCGGCTCCCAAGCGAGTCTTGACCTGATGTGGGATGCGATCGCCTATGGTTTGGGCTTTATCGACTGCGAAAATATTTCGGCAAGATGTATGCTTACCATCTTCCAATTCTTTGCATCTCGCACTGAGGCTTCCATTTTGAGAATGCTCGAAGGTTCTCCCGATGTATTTTTACACCAGCCGATTGTGAAGCATATTGAATCTAAAGGCGGCAAGTTCCATTTGCGTCGTGGTGTGCGCGAAGTTCTCTTTGAAGGCGAAGGCGAAGATACTCGCGTTACTGGCTTGATTATCGGCAAAGAAAATGGCGAAGAAATCGTGACTGCCGATGTTTATATTTGCGCCACAGATATTCCTGGGGTAAAGCGGATTATTCCCGAAAAATGGCGGGCATGGTCGCAGTTTGACAATATTTATAAACTCGATGCTGTGCCTGTTATTACGGTGCAACTGCGCTTTAATGGTTGGGTAACGGATATTGATAATTTGCTTTATGCCATAAAAGTCGATTTCTCTACTTTTGCAGATTTGGCGATCACCAGTCCCACTGATTATTACAAAGAAGGAGAAGGTTCGCTATTGCAGTTAGTAATTACGCCTGCGGATGATTACATTAAACTTAGTAATGAAGCGATCGTTGAGAAGATGATTGCTCAAGTGCATCAGATTTTCCCATCTGCTAATAAGTTGAACGTCACTTGGTCGAGCGTGGTCAAACTCGCCCAGTCTCTCTATCGTGAAGCCCCTGGTCAAGATCCCTTCCGTCCCGATCAGGCAACTCCTGTGAAAAATTTCTTCCTTGCAGGTAGCTACACGATGCAGGACTATATCGATAGTATGGAAGGCGCAACGCTATCGGGTAAGATGTGCGCGGCGGAAGTAATTAAGAGTAAGCAACTCGCCAAAGTCTAAATAGAAATCGCCGCAATGCGGCGCTTTTTGTTTATTCATAGTGACTCCACATTCGATAGATTTTGATTAATTTTTCTGACTCAAATACTTCATAAACTAGTCGATATTAATTTGTACATTACCAGTCTAGTTCACCTAAAGATAATCCTTGATCAATAGATTCAGCGCGACCTTTTTGGATGCTTTGAACCATTCCTTCAAGTCCTCTTAGGTATTCATCATCACTGACATAAACAGATTGTTCTATAATCTTCACTTCGTCCTTAGAGAAATGAGCAAGTAACCATAGAAATTTGTCACTAATGCTGTCGTCAATTTTTAAGGTAATTGTTCGCATAAACTAACTACGAAGTTTTCTATATTTATTTTTGCAGTAAAGTTTTATTTTTTGTATCCTAGCATTTTTATCCTGTCTCATTTATATTCCTGCCTTCGGCAGGAATATAAATTTAAATGTGCAACAGCGATAGCTGGTAATAATTTTCAGCATGGGCGATCGCCTCTTGTTCTTGTTGTTCTTGCTGCTCTTCTGAAAGTTCTCGCATTACTTTAGCGGGAACACCTGCCACCACCACACCCGCAGGCACATCTTTAGTTACTACGGCTCCCGCACCGACAATACTACCTGCGCCAATTTTCACACCTTCAAGCAGAATTGCGCCCATGCCAATTAAGCAACCTCTCCCTATTTCTGAACAATGAATTACTGCCCGATGCCCGATGGTTACATAATCACCAATTACTAAAGGTTTGTCAGGATCGCCATGTAAAATCGCGCCATCTTGAATATTAGTGCAGTAGCCAATATCCATACGGTTGACATCGGCTCTGATCACGACTTTGTACCAAATATTCACGCGATCGCGAAGATGCACATCGCCAATCACCACCGCATCATTGGCAATAAAAGCGGCTTTACTGAGATCGGGAATGGGAAGTTGAGAATAGGGAAGACGCATATTTACTGATTTTTACTAAATATATAGAAGATAATTTGTCAGCTTTGCGGGCAAATTATCTTCTATGGCTAAGCACCCTCCTATAATAATGATTAATTCTGCTGCTAATTCATAATCTATGTCACCATCTCCAGATTCTGACCAAGCCCCAACCCAGACTACAGATTTATTGCTGTCGGTATCTAACTTGCAAGTTAGCTTCCGTGGCGATGAGGGACTCGTCCATGCTGTCAAAAATATTTCCTTTGATCTTGCTCAAGGTCAAACCCTTGGCATCGTAGGCGAATCTGGCTCTGGCAAATCAGCAACAGCTTTAGCAATGATGGGATTGCTAGGAGAATCAGGCAAAATTACCAATGGGCAGGTGCTATTTCGTCCCAAGGGCAGCCACCCTGTAGATCTGGTGCGCGTGTCACCGCAGAAAATGCTGCAATATCGCGGCGATCGCATGGCGATGGTATTTCAAGAACCGATGACCTCCCTCAATCCTCTGTTTACCTGCGGCTATCAGGTCATCGAAGCGATTCAAATGCATCAGAAAGTTTCTAAAAGCGAAGCCGAAAACCGCACGATTCAGTTATTTAATGAGGTGCAGTTACCCAATCCTGAGCAATTAATCGATCGCTATCCCCATGAGCTTTCGGGCGGACAATTGCAACGGGTGATGATTGCGATGGCGATTTCCTGCAATCCTCAGTTGATTATTGCTGACGAACCAACTACGGCGCTCGATGTCACCGTACAGGCTACGATTTTGGAACTGCTCAAGGAAATTCAGCGATCGCGTCAGATGTCGATGATTTTTATTACCCATGATTTAGGGATTTTGGCGGAGATTGCTGATCGCGCGATCGTCATGAACCAAGGGGAAATTGTCGAATCAGGGGATACTCAGTCAATATTTCAAAGCCCTAAACATCCCTATACCAAAGGCTTGATCGCTTGCCGTCCTCAGCCCGATCGCCAGTTGCGGCTATTACCAACGGTCAGCGACTTTATGGAGTTACAGAATGGTGTCATCGTGGAGAAAGAACCTTCTGATCCTCGCTATTTAGAAGTTGTGCCACCCGAAGAAACGGCGGCGCGGTTGAGTGAACTCCAAAAACAGGAACCACTGCTTTCTGTCCAAAATCTCAGAATTGAATTTCCAATTCGCAGTATTTTAGGTTTAAAAAAACGCTACCTCGTCGCGGTCAATAATATTAGCTTTGATGTCTATCCAGGGGAAACCCTTGGACTCGTGGGTGAGTCAGGCTGTGGCAAAACGACGACGGGACGCGCAATTTTAGGCTTAACTAATTCTCTGATGGGTTCTGTAAAGTTTGAAGGCAGGGAAATCTCTAAACTTAAGGGTGAGGCTCTCCAAAATTTACGCTGTGATTTGCAGGTAGTATTCCAAGATCCCTACGGTTCCCTCAATCCAAGGATGTCCGTGGGTGACGCGATCGCTGAACCATTGATTGTGCATAGCCATCAAGAACGCTTTCACCGCTATCGCAAAGCTGAAGCCCGAAAAGAAAGAGTTGCCTATTTGCTAGAGCGTGTGGGCTTGACCGCCAGTGCGATGCGCCGCTATCCCCATGAGTTTTCAGGTGGGCAACGTCAGCGCATTTGCATCGCTAGAGCCTTAGCCCTCAATCCCAAATTGATCGTCGCTGATGAACCTGTTTCTGCCCTTGATGTTTCCGTACAGGCGCAGGTTCTCAATTTATTAAAGGAACTGCAAGCGGAATTTGGGTTAACCTATATTTTCATTTCCCATGATCTCGGTGTGGTCAAGTTTATGAGCGATCGCATTATGGTGATGAACAAAGGTGCGATCGTCGAAATAGATACTGCTGAATCGATCTACACTAATCCCCAAGAGCCATATACTCAAAAGCTAATTAGTGCGATTCCTAAAGCCTTAGTTTTCTCATAGATAAGTATGCGTTGCATACTTATCTACTACAAATAATATTTTGGATAGAGAGCCATGCTAACACCAACAAAAAAATATTCGCTTACAGAATACTTCGATCGCGAAATTCTTGCCGAAACCAGAAATGAATATATTGATGGAGAAATTATTGAAATGACTGGTGGTACACCAACCCATAATCGTGTTATTGGTAATTTCTTTGTGGCGTTACATCAGGCAATACAGGATAAACCCTATGGAATTTTTGTCACCGATCAGCGTCTCTGGATTCCTGCTCAACGTATTGCCACATACCCTGATGTGATGGTGATGGCTGAGCCTTTGGAATATCAAGAAGGTCGCAAGGATACCTTAGTTAATCCGATTTTGATTGCTGAAGTTCTATCACCATCAACCGCGAACTATGATCGGAGTAGTAAATTTGCCGCTTTCAGAACTATTCCTAGTTTCCAAGAATATTTGCTAATTGCTCAAGATCGGATCTATGTAGAGCATTTTTATAAAGAAGGCGATCGCTGGATATTTGCTGCCTATGAGGGTGATGAGAATATTCCCCTGCAATCCGTTGATTTAGCGATCGCTACCAAAGCCATATATCAGAGAGTTAGTTTTGAATAACTCCACAAATAGAAAGAGCCAGTACAAAGTACTGGCTCTTTCTTGTTTTTAACCCATGCGTGAACGATAGTCTTGATAAGAGAACTCTCGCCATAGGGTAAAAGTACCATCTTTATTAATGATGCCAATAGAAGGATGGACTACCCCATTGAACATAGTTGATTTGACCATCGTGTAGTGCATCATATCTTCAAAGATAATGCGATCGCCGATGGATAAATCCTGAGCAAAAGCATAATCTCCTAAAAAATCACCAGCCAAACAACTCGCGCCGCCTAGTCGATAGCCTTTTTCGCCATCCTCTAACTGACGCTCTCCTCGAACGCTGGGTCTATAGGGCATTTCCAAACAATCTGGCATATGGGCAGTGAAGGATACATCCAACATGGCATGGGTAACATCTGGGGTAGGAATTAAATCCCTGACTGTACTTAACAGAAATCCAGTTTGCCACGCGATCGCCGAACCTGGCTCCAAAATCAAGTGAAGATGGGGATGACGCTGGTGAAACTCCTTTAGAACTTTAATCGCATGGTCGATGTTATATTCCTTGCTCGTCACTAAATGACCACCACCTAAATTTAGCCATTTAATCTGTGGCAGAAACCGCCCAAAATAATGTTCGATTTTAGACAGAGTTATTTCCATCGCATAGGAATCGCTCTCACATAAATTATGGGAGAGAAATCCCTCTATTCCCTCTGGCAAAGTCTCGCCTAGGGACTCAGGCATGACCCCAAGGCGAGAAGAAGGTTGACAGGGATTATATAGATCCGTCTTCACGGGTGAATATTGGGGATTAATCCGCAGTCCCACCGAAGGACGTGAAGGGGCGCTCTCGACAACAGCACGAAATCGCTCCCATTGACTAAGTGAGTTAAAAGTCAAATGGGAAGCATTATCTAAAATTGCAGATAAATCTTCATCTCGATATGCTGGCGAATAAACATAAACTTCCTTTCCAAATTCTTCGGCGGCTAACTGGGCTTCCCAAAGAGAACTTGCGGAAGCTCCTTTGAGAGTGTTTTTGAGCAGGGGAAAGCAATGAAAAAGCGCAAAACCTTTGAGGGCAAGCAGCACTTTAACGGGTGCTTCCGCCTGCAATTTTGCAAACACATTCATGTTTCGCTCTAGCCAAGATTCTTCTAGCACAAAACATGGTGAGGGAATCTTGCTCAGAATATCGCTATTAGCGCTATTAATATGATTCATCGGATTCATTGGTGTTAATCTGTGATATTAATCTGGAAATGGGTTTGCTGCGTTAATTACTTCATGCCATGGCAGTCCAAGATCTCCCAATAAATCCATAAATGGATCGGGATCAAACTGCTCCACATTGAATACACCTGCTTTTTTCCATAAGCCCTTAACTACCATCAATGCTCCAATTACGGCGGGAACACCAGTGGTATAACTAATTGCTTGAGAACCAACTTCTTTATAGGACTCAGCATGGTCGCAGTTGTTATAAACATAGTAACTATGTTCCTGATTTTCCTTGATCCCGCGAATGTGACAGCCAATCGAAGTCTGTCCTGTATAGTTTTCTGCTAAAGACGAAGGTTCAGGTAATAGACGTTTGAGAAACTGGAGAGGGATGATCGGAGTACCTTCATAGTCAATAGGATCAATGCGGGTTAGCCCTAGATTTCCTAATACCTGAAGATGATTAATATAGCTCTGGGAAAAGGTCATCCAAAATCTGGCTCGTTTAAGGGTAGGGATATGTTTAACGAGGGATTCTAGTTCTTCATGGTAGAGCAAATAAGATTGGCGATCGCCAATTTCTGGATAAGAAATGGCACGATTAATCGATAATGGTTCTACTTCAATCCACTGACCATTTTCATAGTAGCGTCCCTTTTGCGTGATTTCACGAATATTGATTTCAGGGTTAAAGTTCGTTGCAAAAGCTTGTCCATGATTCCCCGCATTGCAATCCACAATATCCAAGTAATGGATCTCATCAAAATAGTGTTTTTGAGCGTAAGCAGTAAATACACCTGTTACACCTGGATCAAAGCCACAGCCAAGAATTGCTGTAATTCCTGCTTCTTTAAAGCGATCGTGGTAATTCCACTGCCAACTATATTCAAATTTAGCTTCTTCGGGTGGTTCATAGTTAGCAGTATCGAGATAATCTACCCCAGTCTCCAGACAGGCTTCCATCAAATGTAAATCCTGATAGGGTAATGCTACATTGATGAGGATATCGGGACGGAAACCTTTAATCAGCGCGACTGTCTCAGAAACATTATCTGCATCTAGTTGGGCTGTTGTAATTTTTGGTGAGCCAATGCTTTCAGCGATCTGATTACACTTTTCAATTGTTCGACTGGCTAGAAGGATGTCAGAAAACTCTTGTTGTGCGGCGCACTTAGAAGCAACAACATTACTGACCCCGCCAGCTCCAACAATCATTACTCGTGCCATTTTTTCTCCCTGATATAACTAACTTCACAGTCTATTATATAGCGTTTTTCAGTCTAGTGAAGTACGGGTTTGCTTAGTAAACGAACATATTCTAAGTCAATACCCAGATTATTGTGCTTCCCGCGTAGCGGGAAGCACAATAATCTGGGTTTGTTTTTTTAAGCAATTAATAAAGCTTCAGCTAGTTCTTTATCCATTTGTTCGGCGGCAGCGATCGCATCGGTCATAATTTGGCGAGGACTAAGCCCATTGTGATAGGCGGCTAACCAACGTTGTGCTTCATTGCCCTGTTCAAGGATTTTTTTCAAAGGTGATAGAAAACACCACACCCCCGCATCCTTAGCCCGCGATCGCAATTCTTCGTAAAGATTGGACACCCATTCTCGCGCTGTAATCTCTTCACCTGTCTGCCAATGAATCAACATTGCATCAAGGCTATTATTAGCTGCGGCTATTTCATTGCGATCGGCAAGTTCGGCAAGTTCACTCGGTGTAAATTTACTGGAATTAGGTGCAAGCGGATCGAGGTATGAACCAATTCCTGCTTCGAGAAATTGAGTGAGGCGCATTTCTAAAAGTGCGGTAATTGCCAGTAAAGCCACAGGATCGATGATGAGATCGGAAATTCGTAATTCTAATCGATTGAGATTATAGGGACGATTATCACCATTGGGGCGTACCGATGACCAGAGATGGCGCACATTTTGCATCGTGCCTAATTGCAATTGTTGTTCTGTCCATTCCACAAAATGATGATGATCACGAAAGAGAGGAACTTCCTTTGGTGTTTTGGGAAACATTTGCCAACGGGAAGAATGGAAACCTGTAGCTTTGCCATTGAGGAAAGGAGAAGCAGCGCTGAGGGCTAGATAAAGGGGCGCTTCCAGACGAATCAGGCGGCAGGCGGCAATTAATAGCTCTAAATCAGGAATACCGATATTAATGTGAATACTAGCGGTGACTACATCTGTACCGTAGGTTTGTTCGATGTAGGTGTGGTAGGGATTATTAGGATCAGAACGACAAAAATGATCGGTCCCCCCCAGAGCCAGCGTGCTTCCTGGCATTAAGGTGTAATCGCCCAGCGATCGCAAGTAGCTGCGTAGTTTTTGGCGTGGTTCCACTAGAGCCATTAGTAATGGCTCATATTTATGAAAAGGTGGAGTGATGTATTCGACATTGCGGCTATCGGGTTCGCGCACAAACCCATGCAGATTTGCCACAATGCGATCGCTAAATCCAATCACATCCCCCGTTGGTGTAGAGGTATATATTTCTACTTCAAAGCCTTTGGATAAAAGCACGGGAGGTTTCCTTTTGCTATAGACACTATCTATTAGCGTACCTTGCAATGCCGATCTATAACAGCGACTTGCTTTAACTTTTGCTTACCAAATAAACAAGGGGGGGCGCAAAGCGCCCCCCTTGTTTATTTGGCTAACTTTTCATGAGTTCTTTCATCTGCTTGGCAGCTAGGGCATAGCCCCCATCAGCACCATCAACAAAATGCACTTGCCGACCATCGCGCTCAAAAACTAAACAAGTCATCAGAGCGCGATCGGATACATGAAAGCCATAGACTAAACGCCCCTCTTGAAACTTTTTCTCTAGATAATCAGTTAATTTATGGCGCTGTTTGGTTTTACCAGAAATAACCATTCGCAATACATCATCAAATTTTTTGAAGTCCGTGGCTTCCGAGACAATCTGCTTGTAATCGCCCCAATTAAAGCTTCCTGTTTTGATATTAAAAGTCATGAAAACCAATCCTAACAAGTTAATCAGGCGCAGCTTCCATAGATATAAAGTTTGTTTGATGCGCCCCTGAAAAGCTGCAAAAACTCTTGTTTCTGATAATAGACTTTTCCTCTGAAAAGCAAGTTGTAGATTCTCTGTGACAACGGGATGACATTCTGTACCTTTGCCATAGATGTGATCGATCTGGTTAATTACTTCGCGGTAGAGATTATCAATTTGAGTTTGGCTAGGGGCAGTCACTTGCACGATTAAACTCAAAATTTCCTCATGGCGGGTGGGGATATCTTGCCATCGACATTCTAAACCAGAAAAATCGGCGATCGCATATTGATGATTTAACTTAGGACTATATAAACTATTTGTCGATTTGTCCTTAACTAATGTCGTTGCATAGCTAATACCACCACCTCTGAGGATCGCCTGAGTATAATTATCCGAGATTCGTAATTTAGCAATTCTGATGTCATAGTTTGAGGCGATCGCCTCCAGTGGAACAATGCCGATGCGTAGATTAAGGTTAAATTCCTCGGAAGCCATTTTCTGAACTGCTAATAAGGCGCGTTCAGCATCGGGAATGAATTTGGGAGGAATCAGAATTGATGCGCCATCACCACCAAATACAAAGGGAATTTCTAATTCTCCAACTAGATTCAAAATAACAATTATGGAACAAGCTCCCAAAAGATTAACATCTTTATATTTTCCTGTCTCAATCGCCTTTGTGGAGTCGGCAATATCCGTAATGATCACTGCCCAGTCTTGAGGAACTGGGTAAAAATTTTCACCATTAGTAATATCTACAAAATTTTCAAGAACAGGTAGATTCGCATAAAACTTGTCACTATTCATAATTTTTTGCCAAAACTATAGGGTAGCGCCCTAAAGGGGATGATAGCAAGAAGAATAGAGAGAAATATAGATGGAAAGCTATTACTACAGAGCAACAAGGTTTAATAGACCGAATGTTGTTAGAAAGAATTCCATTGGCTAGTATTGATAGAGTCCTAATATTCATTATCGGAAAGATGGGTTTAAAACCCCGTGATTTGAGCATCGGCTTTATATCAATTAGATATTTTACATAATAAATACTATAATGTAAGCATGATACAAAAAGCTTTCAAGTACCGATTCTATCCAACCCCTGAGCAAGAAAACTTGCTCAG
>DCSN01000003.1:51878-53310 GCA_002325645.1 Pseudanabaena sp. UBA1465 | reverse complement strand
GAATTGCCAATAGTGCAAGATTCTTGTACTCTAAAAATAGACAAACAAATCCTTTCGAGGTTTCCCTGTTGTCCACGGCGGGAGGGCATCCCGTGGTTAAAGCACAGCGAGTTTCCGAAAGCAATAGCTGGAGTAGCTGTGAAGCCCGTATTGTATCCGTTTACAGGATCAATAACGGGAGTTGTCACGCTTGCTAAGTAGGTTGTGGGAATTAAACGTAGGATGCTTTAGCGGTAGCGTAAAGCATCACCTCTAACCGATGGATGCGTTAGTGTAACGTAACGCATCCTACAAATAATTAAGCCTTCCTACTTATATAGCGGTTCTCAATCTGGCAAGGCATATGTTTTCTAAAGCTATCTGAACAAGGGGCTTAAGCCCCTTGACTGTAATTAATTCGCCAATATGAAAGTTGCTGTACTTATTCTAAGATTTGATCATCTGTGGAAAAATCGATATCGGCTTGATGACGATTGGAGGGGAAATAGTCTTGCTCGAAGGAAGTTTTTAAACCAGATAGCAGATCATATTTGGGTTGCCAATTGAGATCTTGAGTCGCTTTGGTGATATCAGCAAAGAAATGCTGCAAACGGAAAGGGAAGGCTTTCTTTTTGCCAAAATCAAAGTCTTTGGGATTGTAATATACCAAATTCAAGGTGCTAGGATCTTTGCCTGCGGCGATCGCGCATTGCTTAGCAAGTCCGATAAAAGTGACATAACGATTATCGGAAATATTGTAAATTTCACCGATCGCTTTTTGATTACCTAAGACAGCGACCATCGCACTAGCCAGATCATCGACATGACCGAGTTGGGTCATAAATTTACCGTTGGCGGGAATGGGGATGGGGCGATCGCGGACAATGCGATCGAAAAACCAAGCTTCCACATCGTTATAGTTTTGCGGTCCATAGATATAGGTGGGGCGAATGGAAGTGTAGGGAAATCCAGATTCCGCCCGCACCTGTTGTAAATAAGACTCGGTATCGAGCTTGCCCTTATGACGGCTTTTCGGATCGGTGGCATCGCTTTCGCGGTAGGGCAGAATATCGCTATCAAGATAAACACCCGCCGAACTCATGTAGACAAAGTGCTGGAGGCGATCGCGAAAAATTTCAACTAGGGGCTGAGTATCACTAAGTTCGCGTCCATTGTTATCGAAAATAGCATCAAAGGATTCGCCGCTAAGTTTGTCTTGGATTTGTTGGGCATCGGTGCGATCGCCAATGATTGTGCGTAGTCCTGCAACGGGTGAAGGCTTTTTACCGCGATTAAACAGGGTTACGTCATGCCCTTGCTCAACTAGCAGCTTGACTAGTGACACGCCAATAAATCTTGTGCCACCCATTACTAAAATTTTCATATTTAAGTTAATTGAACTAATTTTTATATCGCTTACTAAATTTAGAATATAGCTTTATGGGTAGTCCTA
>DCSN01000003.1:45647-51815 GCA_002325645.1 Pseudanabaena sp. UBA1465 | reverse complement strand
CCTATATAGGACTTACTCAAAGCACTGCATCGTAAGGGCAATTCATGAATTGCCCTTACGATGCGGTGCGGGTTTTAAATCATTTTGCGTAAGTCCTACTATATTTAATGCATTTAATGCGTTACAGCGTTTTGTGTTGTCTCAAAATCAAAAAATTTTTAAAAGGCTTGCTTTGCAAGCCTTTTAAAAATTCCTTTACGATGTAATAGTATTGAACAATGATGCGTTACATCTCTCTTTTGGGAAAGCGATAGAATTTATGCGGCGACTGTTAGGACTTTTTTTGATTGGCTTGTTGAGCTTTTTCATTGCCACTGCAACTAGCGCACAGAATAACTCACAGAATAACGCACAGAACTTTGTTCCGCCGACACAACTACATCTCACCTATCCGCCGTTAGAACATACCACCACTAGCGATCGCCTCTTTTTCATTGGAACTGCGCCTAAGCAAGGTAATGTCAGCATCAATGATCAAGTCATTTCGAGGAGTGCCGCAGGACATTTTGCGCCGAGCTTGCCCCTTCAAATCGGCGACAATATTTTTAAGATCAAGTACACCAGCGATCGCAATGGTGATCGCCAAATCAATGTCAAGGTGGCGCGAACGTCAAGAATTACTCAGCCTCCAAAGGAGATTGGTTTTATTAAGAGTTCTCTTTTTCCCACTGCCGATATTGCCAGACAACCCAATGAGAGAATTTGCTTTGATGCGATCGCCACACCTAGTGCCAAATTAGTGGTGAGGGTTGGCGATCGCGAGGTTCCACTATTACCCCGCCGCCGTAATATCCAATTACCGCCCAATTCATCGGTACTTACAGGTAATAATGCTGCTACCGATGAATCACCCACAGGATATTTTCGGGGCTGCACCAACTTTGAAAATTCTGGGCAACTCGGTCAGCCTGAGTATGAGATGCGCCTAGGAGATCGCGTGATTAAGGAAAAAGCTAAAGGTACAGTAGAAATTCTCTCTTCTAAATATATCCAAGTTGCAGAAATAATCGCGATCGCTGCCGATGCCCGCACTGGCGCAAGTACAGACTTCTCAAGGTTAACCCCTCTCCCCCAAGGAACCAAAGCCCTGATCACAGGAAAACAAGGTGATTGGCTCAGGTTAGATTATGGCGGATGGGTGAGAAAGAGCATGACTAAAATCGAAGAGATGGAAACCTATACCCATTCAACGGTTCGCAGTATTAAAACCAAGCGCATTGTCGATAAAGATAATGTTTGGACAGAGGTGATCATTCCCTTAGAAGTGCCAGTACCAATTTCGATTATCCAAGGCGATCGCACCATCGCCCTAACTCTTTATAATATCACCGCCCAAACCGACACAATTTCCATTGCCCCCACATCAATTATCAACACCCTAGAGTGGGTACAGTCTGAACCTGACAAGATCACCTATACCATTAGCCTGAAACCCAAACAACAATGGGGTTATAAAGTTCGCTATCAAGGTACAAATCTGATCCTATCTCTCAAACATCCACCCATTCTCTCTGCGTCAAATCAAGAATCTCCTCTTAAGGGCGCTAAAATCCTCCTCGATGCAGGACATGGTGGAAAGGAGGATTTGGGATCGCGATCGCCAACGGGATATCCTGAAAAAGATGTCGCCTTAAAGATTTCTCAGCTATTGCAAGCGGAATTACAAAATCGTGGGGCAAAGGTCGTGATGACTCGCACCGATGATGTTGATCTGGATTTAGCGGCAAGGGTTGCCAAAATTACGCAGGAAGAACCCACCCTCTCGATCAGCCTCCATTACAACGCTCTGCCCGATGATGGTGATGCAATCAATACATCAGGAGTCAGTGCTTTTTGGTACAATTCACAGGCTCAAGATTTTGCTAAGTTCATTAACACCTATATTTCTCAAAAGCTAACCCGCAATGATTATGGTGTGTATTGGAATAACTTAGCCCTAGTGCGTCCCACAAATACTCCTTCTGTACTTCTAGAATTAGGATTTATGATCAATCCCGTTGAGTTTGAATGGATTATCGATCCACAACAGCAAAATCTATTGGCTAAGACCCTCGCTGATGGTATTACTGAATGGATTGTGAATGTTGCTAACTGATATTAATGATTTCTGGTCGATCTTCCATTTTACTGATTTGATTAAGGCCTATATTCCATTAGTTCTATGGACAGGTGTTGGCTTATTATTTTCGAGATTCGCTCCTCAAAGCGCCTCTAAATTTCTGGGGGTTGCGCTTTATTGGGTGGGTGTGCCATTACAGTTATTTGTCCTTGCCAGACATACGCAATTTTCGGATACTCCCTATATTCCCTATGTGGCGATCGCCGCCTTAGTTCTCAGTTGGCTGCTTGCCCTAATTGGCTGGCAATTTGCGAAACAAGCAGATAGCGATCGCTCTAGTTTAGGAAGCTTTATTTTGGCGACAATGCTCGGCAATACGGGCTTTGTGGGCTTGACCCTGACTAATTCTCTTGCTAGTTCCACCTATGCAGATTGGGCGGTGTTGTATAGCATCGCGAGTAATGTGGCAGGAAACTATGGGATTGCCGTATTCATTGCCAGCTATTTTGGCAAGAGTGAGGTCAAGCCGACTTGGTGGAAATTATTGCTTGATGTTGCCACTGTGCCGAGTCTGTGGGCTTTTGCGATCGGTTGGTATACTCGCCCCATCGGTTTACCTGCGGCGATCGAATCGGGACTGGATGCAGGGGTATGGGTGACGATCGCCTTTGCGCTGTCCTTAGTTGGCTTACGATTAGGCAAAATTGAGCATTGGAATAGCCTCAAACCTGCGGCGATCGCCGCTTTTTTAAGAGTGGCGATCGTACCTTTAGCGATCGGGCTAGGAGCCACCGCTTTTGGGTTAAGAAATGATCCGCGCTTAATTCTCACCTTGATGTCAGGTACACCCACAGGCTTATCGGTGCTAATTCTGGCGGAAGTTTACAATCTTGATCGCGATTTACTGATTAGCACGATCGCCTTCTCATTCATTGGCTTATTTTTGATGCTACCTGTCTGGATTATCTGCTTTGGAGCATAGAGTTACAGCGCTTTGCGCTCAAACCCAAACCAAGAACATTTTTAAAAGTCTTGCGAAGCAAGACTTTTAAAAATGTTCTTGTGATTTGTTTACGCGACAATTGCTGTATGACGGGAACTCACGTTTTTATGTCCAAGCTTTCATTTTATCAGGATTCATTAAACCGTAAGGATCGACCATTTTCTTGAAATTTAACTGCTCATAATCTACGGTTTTCATGCCGCCATCTTCGAGAATGTAAGTGTGCGGATTCGCAATAAATACACCCTGCGCTTCATGGTACTGAATGATTTCATTGAGGCGATCGCCTGTCGTAAAACGGACTACCTGAATCGCCGCAGGAATCACCACCCCATTCACCCGAATAAACTCTAAATGCATCATCACTTCATCGCCAAAATGATCGTACATTTGCTGCAAAAGTTCTAATTTGGGATCATTCAGAAATAGACTTTGTAAATAGGTAAGGGAAGCATCGGCGGCGCGAGCGTGTAAAGTGGTGTGATTCCAAGAAAATTCCACCAAACTAATTCCTTTACCTGAGTCCTGAGCGCTTTTCTCATAGCAAACTGTACCCTTAAATTCTTGAACTAAGCTCAAAAATGGTTCGCGATCGCTTTCGGCAATCAGCACTAAAGCACAATGGGAATCTTTAGGGATGTAGCTCTGTAAAGCCGCAAAATAATTAGGAATCGGCGCAGCATGAACACTGATCATTTTGGCAATAATGCCATCGCTGTTACCTAGAGATTGCCCAAAGCTTGCCGCAGTCATGAAGTCGGCAAAACTAATCACAAATTCTGACCAGCCATAGGCAGGGGCTAAAGGAACTTCCAATTCTGTAATAATGCCATTTGTGCCGTAGGCGTGATTCACTTTCTGCACATCATCGCCGCGTAGTTCGATAATGCGTGGTTCATCTTCAATGGTGACGACACGCACGGCTCTGAGATTACCGCGATCGCGCAACTGACCATACAAAACCGAGCCAATTCCACCGCTTCCCCCTGCAATGAAACCGCCCACCGTTGCACTTCTAAACGTCGATGGAACCATTCGCGATTCCCAACCAATTTCTTGCGCTTTTTTATCGAGTGTTACTATTTTTACGCCTGTTTCCACACAAGCCAGCCCTGCTTTAATCCATTTGATCGATTGAAGTCGTGAAGTTTCTAAAATTACACCACCTTTCAGAGGCGTACATTGCCCATAATTGCCTGTGCCACTGCCCCTCACTGTCAGAGGGATTTTATATTTGACACAGGTTTGAGCAATCCTCAGTACTTCGCTTTCGTTGCTTGGATAGACTACAACATCACCAACCTTCCCCGCTAATAACGGAACAAGAATAGGACTGAAATGAGCAAAATCTTCTGAAAGTTTGGCAACTTGCTGCGGATTTGTAATCGCCTCAATCCCTGACAATTCTTCTAACAGGTTTTCTAAAGATATTTGCATGATTTACTGGTCTTGAGTTATTCCTCTATTCTATAGCGGTAGCAAACTATCCATCGACATTTCCACAGCAATTGCCGATCAAACGAACCATAAGAAAAAATTTAAAAGTGTTGCTTCGCAACACTTTTAAATTTTTTCTTGGTTTGGGTTTGAGCATTTGCGCCACTATTTCCCAACTTTCATGACAATTTCCATCCGCAAATGCTCAACCCTCTTCGCTAACGAAATGGGGGCGCGTACATTAGACCGCCATTTTTCCAGAGTTCATTCTGTCCGCGTGGCAATTTGAAAGATGTATCTTTGCCCAGATTGCGATCGTAGATTTCGGCATAGTTCCCGATATGCTTAATCACTCGCGCTGTGAAATCATTGGCAACACCCATATCTTTCCCCAAGCTGCCATCGACTCCTAAAAATCGACGAATTTCGGCATTTTTGCTCTGTAACTGAGTCGCTAAATTAGCAGAAGAAATATCCAAATCTTCAGCTTCGATCGCCGTAAAAATAATCCATTTCACAATATCTGACCATTTCGAGTCGCCATCGCCCACCGCAGGCGCTAAGGGTTCCTTAGAGATCACGAAATCTAAAACCACATGACTCTCAGGATCGGAGAGACGAGTACGGCGCACCACAAGAGCCGAGCGATCGGCGGTAATAGCCGCGCAACGTCCTGCTTGATAGGCATTAAACGTGGCATTCACATCTTCATAAACTACGGGCTTGTAGGTAAGATTCCGCTTTCGCATTTGATCGGCAAGATTCTGTTCCGTAGTTGTCCCCGTTTGAGCGCAAATATCGGCATCCTTCAAATCGGTAATGGACTTAATATTGCTATCCTTGCGTACCATTACGCCTTGACCGTCATAGAAAACCACAGGCATAAAAGCAAGCCGTGAAGCAGTATCGCGGCTTAATGTCCATGTGGTATTGCGACTTAGTACATCCACTTCACCCGATTGCAAAGCGGTGAAGCGTTCCTTCGCATTCAGATTCCGAAATTGCACCGCGTTAGGATCGTTAAACAAAGCCGCCGCGATCGCCCGACAAATATCTACATCTAATCCCGAATATTTCCCCTCTTTATTGACAAAGCTAAATCCTGGTAATTCGCCACTGACACCGCAAACCAATTTGCCACGACCTAGGACAGTTTTGAGGCGATTAGCAGTCCCGACGGTCATTTGATTTGGTTCAGGGATCGGCTCACAAGCAGCGAGGGCAAACAAACATAAACCTGCACATAAACCTGCTAATAACAGCGCGATCGCCCTTGGTAAGAACATTTGCCAGCCTTGACGATGCCAGAAACCTTGACGACGCGATCGCTTTTGGTAATTCATAGATATTTTTTGATCGCATTATAATCGCATTGTAGCGGTTAAATCCTAAGGAAATGCAAAGCGATCCTTGAGGGAGTCGCGGTAATTGACACTCTCAGCGCTGAAGCGACGGCACTGGTCAGTGAATTAGTGGTATGAGAAAATAGAGGCAGAGCAAAGGAGAAAGTTATGGAATGCTCACAGTGCCAGAGTGAAAAAATCATCAAAAACGGCAAACACCACCACCAAAATGGCAAAGCCATCCAGAACTACTTATGCAAAGGATGCGGTAAGAAATTTAGCGAAAGCACAGGAAGCGTAATATCAAGGCTGAGAACCCCAGTAAG
>DCSN01000003.1:33311-45494 GCA_002325645.1 Pseudanabaena sp. UBA1465 | reverse complement strand
CATACAAGTATCATGAGATGGGAGCAAAAATTGGCAGCCCAGTCAGAGCAATAGTCGCTATTGGATTGAGGCAAAGGCAGGACTCAAAGATCCTGAACTATTTGCTAAAGCAACAAAAACAGCATGGCATTTTGATGACACAACACCACTAGACAGTAATTGCACGATCGCATCGGCGAGGGAATCATAAAAGAAATAGTCATGAGCGCCGATGGTGGTGATGACTTTGCCTCCAAATTGGCGCTTAAATCTTGAGAAATTGTAATACGCATGATCAGGATCGGCGCTGTAGCCATAGAAATCATAAATTTTGTAACCCCGTTGCTTGGCCCGTTGGATTGCCGCCCAATGTAAGGCATAGGCGGGCATCACTTGCCGATCGCTTTCACTGCGTCCACCATACAGATATACACAGCGATCGCCCCAATAGATTAATAATATCGTTGCTAAGATTTCGCCTTTGTACTTCGCAAAGCCAATTTCGGCAAGCCCTTCACGAAATAGACTTTGGCAAAGTTTGATAAAAAATCCGTAGGGTTCACTCAAAAAACTTTGACGTTGGGCCGTTTCATAAAACAAATCGTAGAAATGAGGAATTGCCGCATCATCGTTGGTGAATGAAGTTTCCACGCCATAGCGTTGACTGAGGCGCAGGTTATAGCGTCCCTTGTGGTGCATTGCCGCTAATAACTCCGATTCACTTTTTTGTAAATCAATCCAGAGCGTTTCTGAAGGCATCAGATCGGCAGGCGATCGCTTGAAATCCGATCCCATCCATGCAGGTTTTTCTGATCGCAAAGGCTCAATGCGTAAAGCGATCGCCCCACTATTATCCAGATTTTTAGCAATTTGCTCAGCTTCTAGCAGTAAAAGCTGCATTGCTTCTATTTCCAGATTTTGTGGCAATAGTGGAGCCGCAGGCGCAAAGATCAAATTAGCGGAACTGCGTTGAGGATAGAAGTAGAAAATGCAGCCGCCAATTAATTGATCTGAGTCATCAAAAAGTCCATAGCGAAAGGTTTGATAGCCATCAAGTTCTCGAAAATCTGCCCATGCCCAAGACTGCATGAAACAACCACGATCAGATATTTGCGTTAATCGATCCCACGCAGGGCGATCGCGATCTAACAATTTCCTAAGAATCACTTTTTACTTTTTTACTTCTTACTTTACAACGCTTTGCATTTAAACCCGAACCAAGTAAATTTTTAAAAGCGTTGCGAAGCAACGCTTTTAAAAATTTACTTATGAAATACTGTGTGATAGGCGGCGCATCGCGCCGCCTATCGATTACTATTTTTTATTGTCACTCGCCAGATTAATCAGCCAAATAACACCACCCACAGTCATCATCAGCCCCAAAAATTCTAACCCACCACTACCATTACCAGTGCTACCAGTCCTAGCAAAAGAAGAAGTTGAACCCTTAGCAAATACAGCATCGGGAGCCGCTAAATTTGCCACTAATAAAGTGAGGGAAACAATGGCGATTACTTTGGCAGTAGTCAGACTAAAAGAAGGGCTAGTTTCGGAATGATCATAAATTCCTTGAAAAGATTCCTGTGAGGGGATTTGCTCGACTTGTCGAGACTGTTGAAGCTGTTGAAACTTCAGAAATTTGGTTTGTAATTCGCGGAGATCTGTCGCGATTTCATGGGGTAATTCTTGCGATCGCTCTAACAATTTGGCAATTAAGCGAGAGAAATCGATTTGATTGAGTAACTGGGTGGCTCTACCTAGCCATTCTTGAGAAACTTCGGGAGTTTGCGAATAATGCTGTGCAGGTATGATCATCTCATCAGGATTAGCTTCTATTTGTTCTAGCCAAGCCTTAGCTAAATTGTCTAGATTCAAAGGATCGCCTGACATAAACCAAGATGGAATAGTCTCAGTTTCTGAAATGGTTACTAGTGATGGTTGGTTATCCTCTAAACTCAGAAAATCTACTTTTTTATCTATATCATCTAACTCATTCTCATCATTAGAGATCGAAATATTACGATGATTGAGTAGATAGAAGAATAGTTGCGAAGATCCTTGATGATGGGAAATTGCTAAATTCTGAGCTTTAACAATCGTGCGATCCAACAGAAACACATTCATTAATTTGTCAAGATTTAATTCGCACAGATTATTCGGTAAATCAAGCGAGGCTAATTCTAAACGAGTAATATTTGTTTCAGAAGCTAGAAAAAAACCCCAATTACCATAATCATGATTTATGAAAGAAGGAATCATGAGCTGCATTGGCTTTGCGATTAAGCCTGTAGACTGCATGGACTTGTAAATACACCAAAAAGCGAGAGTATTATGATCGGGAGATACTGAATTAACCGCTATAAGTCCTGATGGAACCAAGACTTGCTTGAGCAAGGCAAACCATTCCTGTGAATATATTTGAGTTTCTGCAACGGTAGTGGGATAGGTGAAGTCACAAATAATCACATGGTAGGCGTAATCTTCTCTTTGCTGGTGGTTATTTTCTATTTTTTCGGTAATGTTAGACAAAAAGGCAAAGGCTTCATGAACATGCAGGTTTACTTTAGGATTAATCAAACTATTTTGATTAAAAGGGGCAAAAATATCCTTCGCAAGATCGATTACTTCTTGGGAATAGTCCACCAGATCAATATGACTAACCTGTGGAAATCTTAAAATATCCCTTGCGGCGAGTCCATCGCCACCGCCACAAATGAGAACTCGCAAAGGTTGATCGGGAAAACGTTTAGCGGCTAAGGCGATCGCAGGAATCGTCAAATATTCATGGTAAATTGCTTCATCGGCACTGTGAAACTGTAATTCCCCATTAATATAAAATGCAGTTCCATTGGCTTGCTGTTCGACAAATAAAGAAGTCATGTTTTACCAATCTCCAGATGTCATTAAAATAAAGCCAATAATTACCAACGCCCAAGCACATACCCATTCCCAAGTGCGATCGTTGACCTGAGGTTTGCGACTGGGAGCATCAGGTGCAGCTAATTTTTGCGGTCTATCGAATTTATCGGCGATCGCAAAGTCTTCAGGGCTAACTTTTTTGGTCGAATAGACATGGAGTTCGTGGTCTTGCCATGCTTCGATCGCCAAATTCCAAAGATGTTCTTCATCCCAATAGTCCCATGTAGTACGGGATTCTTTGCCATCAACGCTGTTATAAGTGCCTTCTGTTAATGATTCAAAATAATAGAGCCTGCCTAAAGCTCGTAATTTGGGATAAGGCTCACGACTTTCACGCATAGCATCCCATAGCCCAAACTTGATGTTATCGCCCACATGTTCACCCGATAGGCGATTAACGGAAATCTCTTCTGATAAGTACCAATTTACATCAGTTTCAGGGTTCTCAGGATCAACTTCCCGCAATAAATAATAACTAGATTTATTTGACCGAAGCAACCATTCCATCATTTCATAGCCCTTAGCATCGTCGTAGGTGCTAAAGTCCTCAACTTCCCACTGTGTGCCGCCATAGGTAACGCGATCGCCTGCTCTCAGTCGAGGCAGGAAACTGATATAGTCAGTACTAAGAGAAGATTTCATATATTCCTGTCATTGCTTCAGGGCTTGCATTATTCTATCGCAATATTAAATAGGACTTACGCAAAATGATTTAAAACCCTCAATGCATTGCCCTTACGATGCATTGCTTTGCTGTAAGTCCTATCAAAAACAAAAATGGAGGTGTGGCGCTTTGCGCCACACCTCCATTTTTGTTTAGCTATTGCTAATTTAGAAAGGGAAGGTGAGGGTATCTGGGAACAAGCGGTTAGCTTCGATCAAGATACCAGCAGTGATGGTGAGCCATATGGTAGCTACAACGGGAGCAGATGATAAAAAGCCGTTCAATGGAATTCTCCTTATTAGATAGTTTTTATATTCTCCAAAGCATCCTAATTACGAATAATTAAAATACTTTGGAGCAAAGCGATCGCGCTTAGCCTAGTTAAGGCTTAACGAGGCGAAACTGTAACTTCACTGTCAGGAACTACTAATTCGCCAGTGCCAAACTCTTTGAGTGCAGCAAGAGGCCACATAAAGCCACTCAAGGAAGACTTAACTGCAAGAGGAAGATCGAGGATGATTTCCTTTTGAATTGCGGTTGCGGAATCCTTGTGAACTGCGATCAAGTAGCTACGACCGACCCAACCGATCCAACCTGCGATGTAGAGGAACATAAGGGCAGGGATCGTGAATTCACCTGCATGGCTCCAACGACCATCGCTGATCAAGTGAGGTAGACCATCTTCACCACAAAGCAAGCCAGAGGATGCATATTTGGTAAAGCGAGCTTCAGTTTGAGCGATTTTGCCATTGAGATATGCAGCAGCAGAGCTACCAGCACTGAAATTGGCTAGACGTGCGGTGTAACCATCAACTTCTGATTGCAAGCGATCTTGAAATGCCGAAGAAGTGGCACAAGGAGTCAAAACTGATAAGTCTGCGTAGGCCGCAGGGGTGGAGGAGAGGCTAACGCCAAACCACAAAGCAATAACTAGAATGAGAGCAAAAAGTCTTTTCATGGACTGACCTTAATTTACCTTTGTTAAGATAGGCAAAAATAACGAGATTTTCGTTTTAGAACTTGATTTCAGATCGTATATCAGCGATCGCGCCTTGGTAAAGCAATCTTCACATCCCGTAAAGTAAGTTATCAATTAAGATGATCTAAGCGCCGCTTTGCGGCATTTAGATCATCTTAATTTTGTTTAGAAATGCCAACTGTTCTTGCGATCGAATCTAGCTGTGATGAAACGGCGGCGGCGGTAGTATGCGATCGCCAAATTCTTAGTAGCGTGGTTTCATCGCAAATTCTAACCCATGCGCTCTATGGGGGCGTAGTACCTGAAATTGCGGCGCGTCAGCATGTGGAGACGATTAATCCTGCGATCGCGCAAGCCTACCGCGAGTCAGGCAAAACATGGGCAGATATCGATGGGATTGCGGTCACGACAGCCCCTGGACTAATTGGTTCGTTAATGATTGGGGTGACAGCCGCGAAAACCTTAGCAATGCTGCATAGAAAACCTTTAATCGCTGTGCATCATCTTGAAGGACATATTTGCTCGGCATTACTTGCCGAGACGACTTTGGAGCCACCATTTTTGTGTTTACTGGTTTCGGGTGGACATAGCAGCATTATTTTAGTTAAAGACTATACCGACTATCAGGTGATGGGCAAAACCCGTGATGATGCCGCAGGAGAGGCTTTTGATAAAGTGGCGAGGTTGTTGGGGCTAGGCTATCCAGGTGGACCAGCCATTGATAAAATTGCGATCGCAGGCAATCCCAAAGCCTACAAATTACCGCAGGGACGAATTCCTGATTTTCCCTATGATTCTAGTTTTAGTGGCTTAAAAACCGCAGTCTTGCGCCTCACCCAAAAGTTAAGCCCCAATGGTGAAGCATTACCGATCGCCGATATTGCAGCAAGTTTTCAGGAAACCGTAGCGGCAGCGCTGGCGACCCGCACGATTAAATGTGCGATCGAGCATAATTTATCGACCATTGTGGCTGTTGGCGGTGTGGCGGCAAATAGTGCGCTGCGATCGCGCCTTGTGACTATGGCAACCGAAAATAATATTCGGGCAATTTTCCCACCCTTGAGTTTATGCACCGATAATGCAGCGATGATTGGCTGTGCAGGAGCAATTCACCTTGCGCGGGGTGAGACTTCATCGATGAGTATTGCGACGCGATCGCGCCTCAATCTTGAAGAATGTCAAAGCTTATATATTTAAATATTGTTAATTTCATTTAACAACTTTTCTAAAAATAATTTTTTTTGAAAATTATCATTAAAGCGCTCTTTGTTAGAGTCAAAATATTGCTTTAGTAATTCTTTGAATGAATAACTCTCAAAATTTAATTTTGATTTTAATAATATTGATAAATCGGTTCTTTGTAAAAAGATTTTCTTTTTATTTAATGGTAGCTGTTGATATTTTAGGCTGAGTTTATCAATGATGCTATTTTCTAAATTTAATAATTGGTCGATGAAATCTAGAGGTTTATAGTTACTTGTATTTAAAAAAGTTGTGAGTCCCACAATCAGAATAAAAGCTAAGACTGTGAATCCAGTATTGATGTTATAGGATCTTTTGTATTCTTCAATTTGTTCCTCATAAATCTCCTGTGGAGTTTTTTCCCATACAAATTCTAAAAACTCCTTTCGCAATCCGATTTTAACTAATAATTTATCTAAACTAGTTGCTTCTCTCTTTTCAGCTTGAATCTTAACGGTATGCAGCTTTCCTGATTCACAATCTCTCTGCCCAGCGATTCTTTTGTTTACCTCATCTCCATCGGCAAAACAAAGAATATTGTCAGGTTTACTTGCCAAGTTTTTAGCATCAATATAGGGATTTTCTTTGCCAATTCGCCATCTGCCGCCAATCCGAACGAAGTAGTATGCTTTACCAATTTCAAATCCATTTAATTTTTTGAGATCATCGATTGTTGGTAATTCCTCTAACCATTGTTGAATTTCTTTTAAGTTAGGGTTTGGGCTTGCCACTAAATTTCTAAGTTTAGTTGATTTTAGAAGAAATTTTAATGATCTGTATGGCTATACAATATAGCTAAATCAAAAAATTAAGTCAAGAAAATCTATGCTTTACACTGTCATAATAAGAACTAATTTTTTGTGACGCAATTTTGCTGAACCACAAAAAATCTAATCATAAATAGTAAAAACAAATGAAATCGACTGTAATCATCGTTTTAGGGGAAAAGAGTATCGCGATCGCTCGACAAATCCAAACAATAATCTCTAGCGCCACAATTTATGGACTTGCCTCGCGCACCAAAACCGCCGATCGCCAATATCAAAAGTTTAGCGAAACCGTCAGCGAATTATTTAGTCAAGGACATCCGATTATTGGCATTTGCGCCGCAGGTATCCTGATCCGATCGCTCGCACCCTTGCTTTCCGATAAACGCGCCGAACCACCTGTATTGGCGATCGCTGAAGATGGTAGTGCGGTCGTACCGCTATTGGGCGGACTTAATGGCGCGAATGAGATGGCTAAAGCGATCGCCACAGCGCTCCAAGTCCAAGCCGCAATTACCACCACAGGCGAGTTAAGATTTCAGACATCATTACTATCACCACCCGCAGGCTATCGCTTGCTCAATGATGATCACCAAGCCAAGATATTTCTGGCGGATTTGTTGGCAGGCGCATCGGTACAGTTAATTGGTGAAGCTGATTGGTTGCGAGAAAGCAATCTTCCCTTTGCCGATGATGCAACCCATCAAATCGAACTAATTTCTGCAACAGAGAATTTAGAAGCGATCGCCTCTAAACTATCTTCTAAGTATCTGATATATCAAATAGAATCTATTGACCATATTTCCAGCACTGGCAAAGTATCAATCATTGGCACAGGGCCGGGAGCCGCTAAATGGATGTCTCCTGAAGTCAAAGAAATTCTCGAAGCAGCTACGGATTTTGTCGGCTATAAAACCTACTTAAATCTAGTTAAGGAATTTACAAGGGAAAAAAATATTCACGCTTCTGATAATAGAGTGGAACTAGATCGGGCGCGTCATGCCCTAGAAATAGCGATGGGCGGCAAATCTGTAGTCATCGTTTCCTCAGGTGATGCAGGAATCTATGGCATGGCTTCCGCAGTCTATGAAGTTCTTGATCAAGATGCACCCAAATGGAACCAGATTGAAATTCATGTTGCCCCTGGTATATCTGCTGTCCAAGCAGCAGCAGCAGCGATCGGCGCACCGATTGGACATGATTTCTGCACAATTTCTCTTTCTGACATTCTTAAGCCTTGGGAAGTTATCGAACAGCGATTAGCCGCCGCCGCCCAAGCAGATTTTGTGATCGCCATTTATAATCCCATTTCCACCCAGCGTCAATGGCAACTCACAGCGGCAAAAGAACTATTGCTGAAATGGCGATCGCCTAATACTCCCGTTGTTTTAGGGCATCGGATGGGGCGTAAAGGCGAAAATGTGCGCGTGATTACTCTCGCGGAACTAGCCCCTGACGTTGCCGATATGCAAACAGTAATTATCATCGGTTCTAGCAAAACCAAAATCCTAGAAATTGGCGATCGCCTGAGCGTATACACCCCCCGCAAATATGACTATTAAAGATTGTTTCCCCGTCAAAGGTGGCGAAACAATTCCGTGCTGAACGGCTTAATGCAAATTCCCTGATATTATTAATATTGGTTGCTGACCCATCCGACTGTATGCATACAGTATGTATACAGAGAGGCTGATCTAGAAACATCAGCGATCGGAGAAAGAACACTACCAATTGGTAACTATTATGTAAATCCATGGGGTGTTGTACGCAAAAATTGCTTACAAACAACGGAAATCATGGCAGTAGATCTGACTCGCGCTCAACCACCCCTCAAAGTTTATCCGCCCAAACCCAATCAATTTTTATTAAACATCATACGGCTGGTAACGCCTTTCTGGTTACGGTGGCAATGTGGTATCAAGCAGATTGAAACCCGCTATATCGATCGCCTTGTTGACGTAACTAAAAAATTTCAGGATGGTAAATCGCGCTATTTAATCGCCTTTCGCCATCCCACCACCGACGATCCCTTTGCGATGCTGTATTTGCTTTCCTATGCCGTGCCAGAACAAGCGCAGGAAATGGGAATTAAGTTCGCTCAGACTCCCCATAGTGGGTTTGTCTACGATCGCGGTATTTCTCTATGGGCAGGCGAATATATCAACTGGCTATTCCCAGCCCTAGGCGGCATTTCTATTTTTCGCGGCAAACTCGATCGCCCTGCCTTAAGTCTGATGCGAAAACAGATTACCAACGGCAAAGAGCCTCTCTCCATGGCTCCCGAAGGTGGGACTAATGGCAAAAGTGAAACCGTTGCTGAGCTAGAACCAGGAATAGCCCAGATTGGGTTTTGGTCGGCCGAGGATTTGCAAAAGGAAGGTCGTACTGAGGAAATGTTGATTGTTCCCATTGGGATTCAGTACGAATATTCAGCCGAGGCTTGGACTGCGATCGATCAGACGATCACGATCATTGAAAAGGAATGTGGAATTTCTAAACCTGCTATTACTAGCGATACGCGCTATCAACGTCTCTATGATTTAGGCAATTATTTAGTGCAGTGGGTCGGCGATTATTACAAAACCTTTTATGGTAACTATGCCCAAACCGACAAAGCAGTTACAGATACAGATGATTTGTTAACCCGTTTGGAGGACTTAGCCGATCGCATTTTGAGTGTTTCCGAAATGAGCTTTGGCATTAAGGCAAAGGGTACACCAATCGATCGCTGTCGCCGTCTCGAACAAGCGGGATGGGATCGCATTTTTCGTAATGACATTAAGGATATTGAACATCTATCATCTATAGAAAGAAGCTTTGCAGATCAGTTAGCCTTGGAATCTCACTATAGTAATTGGCATATGCGAATTGCCGAAAGTCTGATCGGTGTTACCAGTGATTATGTCCTTCAAAATCCTAGTCCTAGCCGCTATATTGAGGTTCTGAAATTAATGTGGAGTGTTTTGCAGCGTGTCACTGAACGCGATCCAAAGTCAGCTTTTAAAGCAGATCCTAATTTTGGCGATCGCAAATTAATTATCTCCGTTGCTGAGCCTCTTTCGGTTTCTGACCGTTTAACCGAATATCAGTCCAGTCGCACCGCCGCCAAGGAATGTACTCGCAAACTTACCGAAGAAATATTTAATTCTCTAAACAACTTAATCATAAAATCAACTATTTAACTGATGTGAGGATGTCTTCGTTATATTTGGTCATGGTGTGGCGATCCAAATAAAAGTCGGCATCGCTTCGCGCCGCCAACCTTTATTTGGATTTTGGATAGTATCCTAAATATGTGCAAGGCAAATTTTTTAGCAAAAGCTTACTAGGTAAGCTTTTGCTAAAATAAAGTAGTATGGGTATATTATGGCGCGATCGCAATTTCAAAATCTTAAAAACTATCTCCGTCCTTACTGGAGTGACTTAGCTATTGGTACATTTGCCCTACTACTGGCAAATATGCTTGGTACATATATTCCCTCACTGATTAGAGGCGCAGTTGATGATCTTTCTGATGTTAAAGATGGTGATTTTCAGTATTTGATACGATATGTATGGCTGATCGCTGGCTTATCATCATTGATGTGGATCATCCGTATGACATCTCGCGTCTGGATTTTTGGGATCGGTCGCAAAGTGGAGTTTAGTCTCAAGCAACAAATTTTTGAGCATTTACTCAAGCTACCACCGAGCTATTTTGCCAACAATTCGGCAGGAGAAACGATCAGCATTGTCACTAGCGATGTTGAGAATATTCGCCGCTTAATGGGGTTTGCTTTACTTAGTATTATTAACTCGGTATTTGTGTATAGTTTGACGTTGCCTGCAATGGTGGCGATTGATCCTCTCCTAACTTTGTTGTCAATTTCGGTTTATCCGATCATGCTATTGATTGTTCAGCGTTTTAGTGGTCAGTTGCGCGATGAACAAATACAAGTTCAGGAGGAACTATCCCAAGTAAGTTCATTACTGCAAGAAGACCTCAATGGGATGGCTCTAATCAAGACCTATGCACAGGAACAGAACGAACGTGATGCGTTTGGGAAGCTTAACGATCGCTTGCTTGATGCCAATTTACGCATGGCTCGTAGTCGAAACATTCTATTTCCATTACTAGGCGGTATCGCCAGTATTAGTTTTCTAGTCTTGATTTGGTTTGGGGGTGAAAAGCTGGCTAATCCTGCGAATACAACCTTTAAGATTGGTGATTTGCTGACGCTGATTATTTATGTGGAGAGATTGATCTTCCCCACCGCAATTTTAGGCTTTGTGATGGTGACATATCAGCGTGGCATCGTTAGTATATCGAGGATTCAAGGTATTCTCGACATACCTCCAGCAATTGTTGATCCAAATGATGCGATCGCGATGGATAAAGAGCAAGTCACAGGTAAGATTGAAGCAAGAAATCTCAGCTTTACCTATGCCAATGCTAGTCAGCCATCTCTGAACCAAGTAAGTTTCACAATTTATTCTGGAGAAACCGTTGCTGTTTTAGGAACGGTTGGCTCTGGCAAATCTACTTTAGCTAGTGCTTTGATGCGCTTAGTGGAAGTACCATCGGCGCAAATCTTCATTGATGGAGTGGATATTACGAAAATGCGGATTGAAGATCTGCGGTCAATTATTTCCTTTGTGCCACAAGATAGCTTTCTATTTAGTGCAACGATGCGTGACAATATCCGCTACGGCAAGCCTCAAGCCTACGATCATGAAGTAGAAAACTTTGCAAATCAAGCTCGCATTGAACAGGAAATACTCAATTTCCCTAAGCAATACGATACGCTGGTGGGAGAACGGGGCATTACGCTATCGGGTGGTCAAAGACAACGCACGGCTCTCGCTAGAGCCTTATTAGTTGATACGCCGATTTTAGTGCTAGATGATGCTCTCTCTAGTGTGGATAATCAAACCGCAACCAGCATTTTGAAAAATCTACCCCACAACAAGACTGTATTATTTATCACTCACAATCTATCTGCTGCTTCCACCTGCGATCGCATTATCTTGATGGATGCAGGTAAGATCGTTCAAGTGGGAACCCATACCGAGTTACTCGCCGACTCCCATCTTTATCAAAAGCTCTGGAATCAACATAAACTTGAAGCCTCCATTAAATAACAATAGAATAATCAAGGAGTTGACCATCTGGCGGAGTTAGCTGATCAAGATCGTAACCTCCGATCTGAGATTGCTAGATCTACGATTGATCAATTGCAGTTACAGGCTCTCGCTCAGCAGCAGCCAAAAATTCGGGATGACTATAAAAAAGAGATTGCCAAATATGAAGCGATCGCGACTAGTCTAGATCAGAAAAAAGAAAAATTGCAGCAGCAAGCGCAGGAATCTGAAAAACTATATGAGCAACTGAATGTCCATGATGATCAGTTTGACTTGTCTGAGGCGGCCTTTGCCCTTGCGATCGCCATGCTTGCCATGACTTCGCTCACCCAGAAAGGTTGGCTGTATGGAGCCGCGATGGTTCCAGCCACTTTTGGTTTGTTTATGGGAATCGCAGGTTTACTAAACTGGGATTATCATCCTGATGCATTGACCAATATTTTGTCAGATAATGCTATTCAGCAACCCTATAAGTAGCCGAGCCTAATCAAAAACCAAGATCTAAAACCTGT
>DCSN01000003.1:28147-33224 GCA_002325645.1 Pseudanabaena sp. UBA1465 | reverse complement strand
TTGATTGCGCCTAGCTACTTAAACAAACTTCTGAAATTAATAGAAATAGGATTCATATTAATTCTTAGAAGCTTATACCTCCCGCGTAGCGGGAGGTATAAAATTTGATTCTGCAACCTAGAAATAACCTATGAAAAACTTTATCCTCAATCTACTCCGCTATCCTAAATTTTTAGCCATAATTACTGGCGGAGTTTTGTCCATCGTCATTGCGCCGATCATCCCCCTATTCAAAAGCCCTGTAACCGCGATCGCTATGCTTACTGCTCTAATCAGTGGATTTATTGGCGTATCCCTAGTATTAAGAGCTATGCTAGGACTAGACATCGCCTAGTGGTGTGTTTATGTTAGACATCGCCATCATTTTATTTCTTGGTATAGCACCACCAATCCTGTCCCTGTGGATGCTGCATCGCGCTCAAGCTAATTATCAGCAAACTAATCGACCAACTAATCAGCAATTTAGCATTTCTCAAGCCCCAAGACTCAAAGCGTTACCCCCCGCCGATCTGACTTGCATTGAGGGATATGGCTATGTAATTGGCAAGGTTAGCTGTAAGTACAATGCGCGATCGCCTTACATTCGCTGCGCCGTCAATCCTAGTGGTTCCTGTGCAGATTGCCGTCATTACGAAAGCCTTTAGGCTTAAAAGTTTTAATTTTTCCTAGAGCAAAATTAGAACTAAATTTAAACAAAAAATCAAATTTACCGTGTAAATCTAAAAATATGGCTACTACAAGACGAGTTGCTCGTGTCGCCGAATTAATTAAGCGAGAAGTCAGCAATATGTTGCTGAAAGATATTAAAGACGATCGCGTCGGTATGGGCATGGTCAGCGTCACCGATGCAGAACTATCGGGCGATTTGCAGCATGTAAAAATATTTGTCAGCATCTATGGTACTGAAGAAGCCCGCGCCCAAACAATGGAAGCCTTAGCTTCGGCGACGGGTTACATTAAACGCGAAGTTGGACAAAGATTAGCATTGCGTCGTGTTCCTGAAGTTATCTTCCATGAAGATCGCTCCTTTGAGCGCGGTGTCAAAGTTTTATCGCTGATTAATCAACTTAGCCGTGAACGCGAAGAAAAGGAGTCAATTCCAAGTGATTGAGTTATTTAAGGCAGGTGGGATCGTCATGTACCCACTTGCAGCTCTCTCAATATTCGCCTTAGCGGGGATCATGGAACGCCTAATTTTTTGGTTTGGCATCTTGCGGCTAGAGAAGCAAACTGGAGAAAATATTTTGGCGATCGCTCGGCAAGATTTGAAATTAGCCTCGCAATTTGCCGAAAGCTCCCTTAATGTTCCTGTGGGACGATTTCTCCATGCTCCTCTAGCCTTAGATGCTCCTGATCCTGAGTTATTTCGTTTAGCCCTCGAAAGTTCGGCCGATGAAGAGTTAGCAGGAATGCTTAAGGGTGAAAAACTCCTAGAGGCGGCGATTACCCTTGCGCCTTTATTAGGGCTATTAGGAACGGTGACGGGTTTAATTATCTCCTTTGGCTCTCTTAAAATTGGTGATGTTGCGGCAAATACAAAGTCAGGATCGCTAACTCAAGGTATTGGAGAAGCGCTAATTACCACTGCAACAGGTTTAATCATTGCGATTTTCACCTCTGCATTTCACCGTCTCTTTTTAGCATTTCAAGATCAGCAAGCCAAGTTGTTTATCAAATTTGGTAATCAACTAGAGCTAATCTATCGCCAACATTGGCAAAGTAATAAATCCCATCCATAAAAGAAGGTTCGCATCGCGAACCTTCTTTTATGGATGTCTAAAACCTTACAATTGTTTTGATACAGTGCTTTTAAGGTTAAAAGAGGGAATTCGGTTTCGTCCTAATCAGAAAGCACCACCCAAAGGGCGGTGCTTTCTGATTAGGATTTGGTTTTTTCTAACACAAAACTACTCAGCGATCGCTGCACCGACACAATCGGAATCTGAGAAATCGCTTCCGCCGCAAAGGCATAGGTGAGCAGATTTGCCGCACTCTCAGGGTCGATCGCCCGACTTTGAAGATAGAAAATCTCTTCCGCGTCTAATTGGCTGACCGTTGCACCGTGAGCGCATTTGACATTATCCGCAAAAATCTCTAGCTGCGGTTTTGTATCTACTCGCGCCTTACCTGATAGCAATAAGTTACGGCTTAACTGAGCAGAATCTGTCTGTTGAGCCAATTTCGCCACTTGGATCTTGCCATTAAACACCGTATGAGAACGACCATTGGCAATACATTTATGCAACTGCTTACTAGATCCGTGGGGATAGTTGTGGGCAATGCAAGAATGGGTATCCGCGATTTGTTCGCCATCGGTAAAGGCCAGCCCCGTTAGAGAAGTCTCGGTTTGGGCTGCCATTTGCTGCACAATCAAGTTATGGCGTGAAATCTTGGCTCCAAAGCTAATTGATTGATTTTTATAAACACTATTGCGAGCTTGCGCGATCGCGGTAGTGTTGATATGAACTGACTGATCGCCTTGCCACTGCACCTTGGTATGATTCACCTGTGCGCCTTCCGCTAACCAAATTTCTGTTACTGAGTTAGTGAAATAGGCTTGATTATCTTCGCCAATAAAAGTTTGCAGAAAAGTCAAATCACTATGGGTTTCGGCAATCACTAAACAACGGGGGTGGGTGATTAAAGTCTCATTTTCTAATTGTGGAACCGATATAAATAGCAATTGAATAGGATTCTCAACCACTAAATCCTTAGGGGCGAGAATAATTGCTACATCTCCCATACAGGCAGTATTCAGGCTTGCAAAATAGTCATTCGTATCGGGGTGTTGGGCGAGATGCGATCGCAGCTTGGGCAAAATGCGATCGCCAAGGGTTGATAATGTACCAATAACTAGCCCTTCAGCAGCATCGTTGATGTCTGAGAGATCCCTGCGATATTTTCCATTCACAAATACAAGGCAATTACCGAGAGATTCTGGCGCAATATTTCTGGCTATTAATGCTTCAATACTTGCGTTACGAGAGGCGATCGCTTCTTGATTGGCAAAGGTCAAACTTCCCAAAGTTGAAACGTCAGTATATTTCCATTCCTCATCCTTGGTCGTAGGAAAAGAAAGACTGGATAGGCGATCGCTTGCCAATTGACTCAATTCACCAACAAACTGATGAGTATCGCGATCGATATTAGGAATATCAGATTTTAGCCCAACAATTTGTGAACTAAACTGTTTGCTATCCACAGCCAACCTACTGCGATTGCTCACAGCACCTTTAAATTCTTGATCTGGAATTTGATTTTCCAATTGTTCAGATACTTGAATAGCCATTATGCTAACACCGCCTCTTCTTCCTTGAGCCAGTCATAGCCCTTCTCTTCTAATTCTAGTGCCAAGTCTTTACCACCCGTCAGAATAATTTTGCCATTTTCCATCACATGAATAAAGTCAGGAATGATGTAATTGAGCAAGCGCTGATAGTGGGTGATCACAAGAGAAGAATTGTCAGGTGTGGAAAGCTTATTAACACCACCCGCCACAATCCGCAATGCATCGATATCTAGTCCAGAATCGGTTTCATCCAGAATCGCTAGGGTCGGGTCAAGAATTGCCATTTGCAAAATCTCGTTACGCTTCTTTTCTCCGCCTGAAAAGCCTTCATTGACACTACGACTCAAGAAACTAGGATTCATTTCCACAATCTCTAACTTCTCTTGAATGAAGTCATCAAAATCAATAATATCTAGCTCCTCTAAGCCCTTATGCTTTCTCAAATTGTTGTAGGATAACCGCAAAAAATCAGAATTTGTCACCCCTGGAATTTCGAGAGGATATTGGAAAGCTAAAAATATTCCCTCTCTAGATCTGATTTCAGGTTCTAGATCTAAGAGATTTTTGCCCTTATACCAAATCTCGCCGCCTGTGACGGTATAAGCAGGATGTCCCGCTAATATTTTGGAGAAGGTACTTTTGCCCGATCCATTCGGTCCCATAATTGCATGGACTTCACCAGACTTAATTTCTAGATCTAGTCCTTTAAGAATCTGGACTCCATCGACTTCCGCAGTCAAATCTTTGACCGATAAAATCACTTCACTATTTTCAACAATCATCTATGTTTCTCTTAACAGCTATTTAATATTGTAATATGTAGTGGACAGATATTGGCATGAGAAGGGCGAGAAACTATGTCTTACAGTGCTTTTACGTTACGCAAAGCTAAGGAAGAATTAAATCTCAATTTTGTAGAAGGGGTACGATTTTTACCTTACTTAGATGTAATTACCCCTAGCGCTAACCTGACTGAATTTTTACAGGAAAGCATTCCTTTGGCGATCGCAATGGGATCAGAAAAAGCGCGATCGGAATTAATTATTTCACCGATTCTATTTGAAGTTAGAAAACAGCTTCATCGTCAGATTAGCTTTTTTTCAGGAGAAGAGTTTAATGTTGATGAAAGTATTGGTTTAAATGGGGTTTGTGACTTCTTGATTAGTCGCTCAACCGAACAACTTTTTGTAGAATCTCCTGTGGTTGCGATCGTGGAAGCGAAAAAGGATGACTTGAAATCAGGTTTGGGTCAATGTATTGCTGAAATGGTTGCTGCCCAAAGATTTAACCTAGGCAGAGAGAATACTATTGACACTATTTTTGGTTGCGTGACTAGCGGTAACCGTTGGATATTTTTACAGCTAAAAGAACAAAATTTAACTATAGATTTAGAAGAATATGTAGTTCCTCCTGTAGATTGGTTGCTTAATGCTTTGGCATGGATGTGTAAACCAGATCTAGGTTAATAATTCATCCAATAAATACTTATCTTCAAAGACTTCCTTCCAAGTTAGCGAAGAAATACTCGATTTACAATTCATCTCGGCTTCAGCCTTACGCTTTGCTTTAACAAAAGACTGATCCCAAAGCGATTCGATAAACTCACGATTGAGACAAGGCATCTCTTCTTGACTTTCCTCGATCGCATCACGCGCATCAAGAATCAAAACAATCCAACTACGACTACGCTTATTTGGTTGAGTTTTCCACTTAATGATATGCATCATTAAGTGAATTAATTGACTTTTAAGAGCTTGACGTTCTGATCTTGACATTGCCTCAACTAGC
>DCSN01000003.1:27877-28050 GCA_002325645.1 Pseudanabaena sp. UBA1465 | reverse complement strand
GCGGTCTGAAAATGGGAGTTAATCGCCATCATCTCCCAGTCTATTTTTGGATTTGTTTTTGGATTTGCTAACATTTCAACACCTCCATATTTTCAAACCGTTGTTAATAATTGCATAGCATGTTTCAAGATCTCCGACTGATCCACCATTTTACCAAGGGCGATCGCATCATA
>DCSN01000003.1:20345-27792 GCA_002325645.1 Pseudanabaena sp. UBA1465 | reverse complement strand
TCTTCGAGAATTTCTTGAAGTTCGCGATCGCTTAAATAATTTCCGCCAGCCTTACGGCGTTTGTTTGTGCGTTGGATTGAGAATATAGAATTACGGATTGATACGTCCCAAGAACTAGTAGATCTCTGTTCAGCCGACTGCTTGATTAGATGTAGTAAAAGAATCACAGCATAACTTTGGATTTTATTAATCTTGTCGTCTTTGCTCATCTCTTCCAGTTCATCAATCAGCAGCAGAGCAGACTGTGTATCTCCTCTCTGAATTAGCGATCGCAGTTCTATAAGTTCTTCCATAATTCTGTAATACCCAAAATAAAGTTGACGCAAAGCGTCAACTTTATTTTAACCCACACTATTTTCCAGTTTCAAAGCCAAGAGTTTATCAGCTTCAACCGCAAATTCCATCGGTAATACATTAAACACTTCCTTACAGAAGCCGCTAATAATCATGGATACAGCATCTTCCATCGCAATTCCACGTTGCTGAAAGTAGAAGAGTTGCTCTTCACCAATTTTAGAAGTAGATGCTTCATGCTCAACGCGGGCGGTATTGTTTTGGACTTGGATATAGGGGAAAGTATTCGCCTGTGAGCAATCACCGATTAGCATTGAGTCACATTGAGAATAATTTCTTGCCCCTTCGGCTTTTGGCGAAATCTTCACTAAGCCGCGATAGCTATTTTGTGAGCCACCTGCAGAAATACCCTTGGAAATAATCTTGCTGCGGGTATTTTTGCCGATATGCACCATTTTTGAGCCTGTATCAGCCTGTTGCTTGTTATTAGTTAAAGCAACTGAATAAAACTCACCGACAGAATTTTCGCCGACTAATACACAGCTAGGATATTTCCAAGTAATCGCGGAACCAGTTTCCACTTGCGTCCAAGAGATTTTGGAGTTTTTGCCTAGACACAAGCCGCGTTTGGTCACAAAATTATAGATGCCGCCTTTGCCATTTTTATCGCCAGCATACCAGTTCTGTACGGTGGAATATTTGATTTCGGCATCATCGAGGACGACTAATTCGACGATCGCCGCATGGAGTTGATTTGTGTCAAACATCGGTGCGGTGCAACCTTCAAGGTAGCTAACATAACTGCCTTCTTCAGCGACAATCAACGTGCGCTCAAACTGTCCAGCATCTGCATTATTGATCCGAAAATAGGTGGATAAATCCATCGGGCATCTTACACCTTTGGGAATATACACAAAAGAACCATCGGTAAATACGGCGGAATTGAGAGCCGAAAAATAATTGTCGGCGATCGGCACGACACTGCCCAAATACTTTTTAATCAATTCAGGATATTCGTGCATTGCTTCGGCGATCGAGCAGAAAATCACGCCGACTTTCGCTAAATCTTTTTTAAAGGTAGTTGCAATGGAAACGCTGTCAAAGATCGCATCTACAGCGACATTGGCAAGACGTTTTTGCTCGTCGAGGGGAATACCTAATTTCTCAAAGGCATCCAATAGTTCGGGATCGACTTCATCGAGGCTTGCCTTTTTCTTGGACTGCTTAGGTGCGGAATAGTAAACGATATCTTGATAATCGATCGCAGGATAATCCACATGCGCCCAAGTCGGTTCTTGCATCTTTAACCATTGGCGATACGCTTTGAGACGAAATTCCAGCATATATTCTGGCTCGTTTTTCTTAGCCGAAATCATGCGGACGACATCTTCGCTAAGCCCGCGAGGAATTGTGTCCGACTCAATGGATGTAACAAATCCGTATTTATATGGTTGGTTGACAAGTGCTTGAACCGTTGCAGTCATGTCAGTCGAGGCTCCTGATAGTTAAAATTCAGATTAAAGTTCGGATTAAAACAACTTACTTGTTTCTTTAATCATTCTACGGTACATTAACAACATATGAGTTGTCAAAGTCGTTTTTTTGCAACTTTGTCACTTAATTAAAGTTTTGACTCTATAGATAGGGTCAAGTTGCCATCAGGAGCTTAATATTTATGAAAACTCCCATCGGCGTTGCTGAGATAATTGCGCCAGACTTGCATCTAAATAGCGACGGGAAACATGATACTAAGCATGATACTAAGCATGATATTTTGCAGCATCTGCTCAAGCGTGGTGAGATAACAGCCCAAGACTTAGCGGAAAAGCTGGATATTAGTCCCCAAGCAATTCGTAAGCATTTAAAAGATTTGGAAACTGAGGGGCTGATCTATCATACGTCTGAGCAATTAGGGATGGGTCGTCCTCAATTTATCTATGCGTTGACGGCGGCGGGGCGCGATCGCTTTCCTGATAGTTATAACCAGTTTGCCGTAAATTTTTTAGATACGCTGATCGATACATTAGGCAAAGAACAAGTATCTGAGGTGTTGCAAAAACAATGGCGACGCAAGGCGCAAAATTATAAAGCGCAACTCGGCAGTGGTTCGCTCAAGCAACGATTAGAAAAATTAGCCGAAATTCGTCGTGCTGAGGGCTATGTGACGGAATGGTTTCCTGTGGAGGAAAATGATCGAGAAAATCAGAGTTTTATTTTTACAGAATATAACTGCGCGATCGCCCATGTTGCGGAGTCATTTCCCAGTGTGTGTGGGCATGAGCTAGAAATGTTTGCCACAGTTCTAGATTGTCCTGTAGAACGCACTCACTGGATGGTTGATGGTGAACATCGCTGTGGATATTTAATCCACAACAATTGAGAACCAGCGTTAGTTCTCAATTATTCTGCTAGCATAATTATTAGTCTTGATATCTTGATACAAATAGAGGAAAAAATATGAGTCTGACTCTCACAAGAGATAATGTCGAAAATGTTTTGGATGAGTTGCGTCCTTATCTAATGTCCGATGGTGGCAATGTGGAACTGGTCGAAATTGAAGGGCCAGTTGTCAGATTGCGCTTACAAGGTGCTTGCGGCTCTTGCCCTAGTTCGGCGATGACTTTGCGAATGGGAATTGAGCGCAAGTTGAAGGAAGAAATTCCTGAAATTGCTGAGATTGAGCAGGTTTTTTAATTAACAAATAAAAGCGGCGCAAAGCGCCGCTTTTATTTGTTATGTGATACTTTGAATCTGGGATGCTAAGTCTTGGATTTTTCCTAATAGCTCCTTGATATTACCTAATCTTTGCTTTCGCCCAAGTTGTTCTAAATCATTGGCGATCGCCGCGATCGAGAGAAAACCTAAATTACTAGATGAACCCTTGATGGAATGAGCGATTTGGGCAATCTCATAGTAATTAGTTTCCCTAACGGCTTGTTCTAGTTTTTCTAGCCCCTTAGAAAAAGAATCAAAAAACGCCTCTAATAATTCAGTTTTAAATTCCTCGTTGCCATCAGAAATACTGTCAATATATGACCAGTCAATTAACGGTAAGGCGGCGGCAATCTTGAGACTCTGCGCTAATAAATTAGCTTGCTCATATTGATCATAGGATATATCTAAAGCTGTTGCATCGCTCTGCCCTAAAATCTTGTTTTCCCACTCGGCCAATTTTCGAGCCAGATCTTCTTTGCGGATTGGTTTACTGAGATAGTCATCCATCCCACAAGCAATGCAGCGATCGCGATCTTCTTTCATTGCATTAGCTGTCATCGCCACGATCGCGATCTTACTCTTGTCTGAATCTAACTGACGAATGGCGATCGTTGCCTCATAGCCATCCATTTCTGGCATTTGACAATCCATCAAAATAATATCATAGTGAATGCGTTCCAATAAATTAAGAACTTCTTTGCCATTGGCGGCAACATCTGCCTCGTAGCCAAAGCTGCGTAATTGATGTAGAGCGACTTTTTGATTGATTTGACTATCTTCAGCAATGAGTATTTTTAGCTTAGAAACCTTTGCGATCGGATAATTGACGTTTCTTGATGGAACTATTGACAAAGATCTAGTATTAGAATTATTAGAAACAATTTCCATCAAAATATCAAGCAAGCGAGATTGTTTAATTGGCTTAACAAGATAGAACTCAAAACCAAGATCCTTAACTCTATTGATGCCACCTTGTTGATTGAGAGAGGTTAACATGATCAATTTTGTGTCTTTCAGCCTTGCATCAGCCTTGATCTGTGCGCCGAGCATCTCACCATCAATATCAGGCATCTGCATATCCAAGATCGCCAATTGATAGGGATCTCCTTCTATTTCAGCTTTATGTAAAATCGAAATGGCATCCGCAGCATGTTGAACGGCATCAACACGCATTTGCCAAGCCGTTAGCTGGTAGGTCAAAATCTTGCAATTAGTCTCACTATCATCGACTACCAAAACCCGAATGTTTTTGAGATTAATTTCTCGACGTGGTTGTAGTTCTTCAATTTCATCGGCAGATTGCTTTGCAAATGGAACCTTAAACCAAAATTGAGAACCCTTACCTTCTTCGCTATCAATACCAATTTCACCACCCATAAGATCGACAATCTGTTTGCAAATTGCTAATCCTAAGCCAGTTCCACCATATTTGCGTGTAGTCGAAGCATCAACTTGAGTAAAGGGCTGAAAAAGTTTTTGCTGAGCTTTAGGACTAATCCCAATACCAGTATCAATTACCCTAAACTCAATCTTGGCTCTAGTTTCTGTTTCCTCCTTGAGCAAAATTTTGAGAATCACTTCACCTTCCGCAGTGAACTTAATTGCGTTACTGACCAAGTTAGTTAACACCTGTCTGAGCCGAGCCACATCACCACGCAAATAGAGAGGTACATTTTGATTGACTAGTGAAGCCAATTCTAGTCCCTTGGACTGAGCGAGCATGGCTAGTAGATCGGTTACTTCTTCAACACAAGCATTAAGATCGAAGTTCATTTCTTCTAATTCCATCTCATTAGCTTCAAGCTTGGAGAAGTCTAGAATTTCATTAATTAAGGTCAGCAGATTTTCGCCACTAACCCTCACGGTTTCCACAAAGTCCCGTTGCAAGGTGGAAAGTTCAGTATCTGCGAGCAGTCCCGTCATGCCTAGTACAGCGTTCATTGGGGTACGGATTTCATGACTCATTGTCGCAAGGAAAGAGCTTTTCATCTGGGTGGCGATTTCGGCCTGATGACGAGCTTCCTCTAATTCCATATTTTGTTGGGCGAGTTGTTCGCGGCGGATTGTTTCCTGTTCTAGTAAAGTAGCTTGGTACAGCGCAATACTCACCTGAGTACCAAGTTCCGTTACAAAGTCAATTTCAAAATTACGCCAATGTCTGGGCGCACTACATTGATGAGCAATCAGCAATCCCCATAAATTCTCTTTTTCAAGGATGGGGACTACTAAATTAGCCTGTATTTGAAACTGTGCCATTAGATTCTTGTAACATTCGGGCGCATCAGAATTAGGTATATTATCATTAATTACTCTTCTCCCTCGGCGATAGGTTTCCCACAGCACTTCTCGGAAGCAACTATCTTTCACATCTGAACCCAAAGCAGGCATCCAAGGTGGCTCCACCGACTCCACAACAACTGTGCCTTCCCATTCACCATCAAAACGATATACGATTACTCGATCAGCTTTTAGGAATTGTCGCACCTCGGCAACGGTCGTATTTAAAATCTCATTAATATTTAGTGATTGTCGAATTCGTAATGTAATTTGTGAGAAGACGAGCGATCGCCAATTCTGTAAGCGTATTTCTTCTTCGACCCGCTTGCGATCGGTGATGTCTAACCCCGTAGCAATAATAAAATCGACAGCATTATTAGAATCAAGTAATGCTGTCGTTGACCATGAAATTAACAGACGCTCACCCGACTTTGTATGCCAATAATGTTCATAAGAACTAGGTGAATTTTGTCTAGACAAATTGGCAATATTTTTATTGACTGACTGCTCATCTTCAGAGGATAGAAAAATCTTGCCAAAATTGCGATCGCGGATTTCTTCGTAGTGGTAGCCTGTTAATCGCTCAGATTCACGATTAAATCGAATGATTTTTCCATGGGGATCTAAAACAACTACTAATACACCAGTAGTGTTTAGTACCGCAACACTAAAATCTCGTTCTTTTTCCAGTCTACTCGCTAACTGACGGCGTACATTTACTTCACGATTCACACAATAAAAGAGGAAGCCTAATACTCCTAGGGTGGAAATTAGTGTGAGCAAAGAAATATCTACGGTTGTCTTAATAGAATTTTGACGGTTTTGCAACCATTGAATCAAATTCTTATTTTCAACTTTGACCATCTCTTCTAGGTTGATGTCATCAAGGTTGAGATAATCCTGATCATTTTGTTCAATGATTTTTTGCTGGCTTGCTTTGAGTCCTGAAACTTGATGTAAATCAACTAAATTTTTGGCAAGATTTAGTTCTTTACGAATATGTTTTGCTAACAGATTCAGTGTCTTTTTATAACTATCTTTATTCTTCTGATCGCTATAAATATCTTTGCTAATAGGAGATTCTAGCATCTTTTGAATTGCTAATAAATCTTGTCCTAATTGCAAAGATAAGACTTCATATTTTCCTAAGCTTTCTTCATTGTTAGAAAGCAAATAATTCATTTTCTCAATCTTTAAATAATTCAAACGATTGAGGGGTTGATTGATTTTATCTAGGACTTCTCTTTGTTGTAAAATTGCATTATTAGTTTCTTGTAAATTATTCAAATTTGCCAAAGAGATCGCGCCCATAGTAGTTACCATTGATACGGCGATCACCATTGCAAAGGCAATTTTCTTTAAAAACTTTTTCTTAGGAGATTGAGATTTTGTGGGGATGGTCAATCGGCTAATTTCAGCTAAATTACGGCGAGTTTCTACTAAATAGACAACTTGATTACTCAAGGCTGTGAGGGAAGCAATCTGCTCTGTGCTAAGTTCTCTCGGTTTGTAATCAATAACACATAGGGTTCCCAGAGGATACCCCTCAACGGTTTTAATGCGGACTCCTGCATAGAAACGAATATTTGGCGGCTCAGTTACCAAGGGATTGTCGGCAAACCTTTCATCTTCTAAAGCATCACGGACTATAAAGATTCCATCTTGGAGGATGGCGTGGGCGCAGAAAGCCAATTTTCTGGGTGTTTCTGTCACCGTAAGTCCGACTTTTGACTTAAACCACTGTCGATCTTTGTCGATCAAACTGACTAGGGCGATCGGGGCTTGACAAATATGAGCAGCCAATTGCGTAATATCGTCAAAGCCCTGCTCTGCTTCGGTATCTAGAATATTGCACTGATATAGAGCAGCAACTCTTTCCAGTTCGTTGGGTGGTTCTTTTGCAGCAATCATGTAACTGTTAGTTTAGAAGGACGGCATGGCTATCCCTGATTTTTGCCCGTTATATCTAATATAGCAATCGTGGTTACGCTTAAGATGCAAAAGCTAGAAAATAAAGCATAGGATTGGGGTTCATCATATTTTTTAGCCTTTAATTTCACTTTTAGCTCAAATTTCACAACGGCTTACTTTTTAACGTAGACAAGCTATCTGAACAAGGGGCTTAAGCTCCTTGTTCAACAAAACCAGAAGAAGAGGGGCG
>DCSN01000003.1:19190-20295 GCA_002325645.1 Pseudanabaena sp. UBA1465 | reverse complement strand
CGCCCCTCTTCTTCTGGTTTTGTGTCCTAGCAAATATGCTTGGTGTTGTAGCTTGGAAGCTAATTTGAAGAAGTGTTGCATTAGTTTTCTAAATCGGTATTCCTTAGCAGTACAATGGCGATCGCTATCATTGTGTCATACGCATAAATACTGTCTTGATCTCCCTCGAACTCGTCACCGAAATTTATCATCGCCCCTTGCTATCTCTAGTTTTTGAGGCGCAGTCAGTCCATCGCCAGTATCATCAGACTGATGCTGTGCAGATGTGTACGCTATCAAATATTAAGTCAGGTCGTTGTCCTGAAGATTGTAAATATTGCCCTCAGAGCGCTCGCTATCCGACCGATGTAGAGGCTTATCCACTGTTGCCCCTTGATGAAGTGATCAGTCAAGCACAGGATGCGAAGCAGCATGGCGCAACCCGCTTTTGTATGGGGGCCGCATGGCGCAATGCTCCCGATGGTGAGGAGTTTGAGCGGGTGCTGCAAATGGTCGAAACCGTTGCAGGTATGGGAATGGAAGCCTGTGTAACCATGGGAATGTTAAGACCAGATCAGGCTCAGCGTTTGGCTAAGGCTGGCTTGACCGCCTATAACCATAATCTTGATACTTCCGAAAGTTTTTATCCCGAAATTATTACGACACGCACCTATCGCGATCGCCTCGAGACGATTCAGTATGTCTCGGAGGCAGGGATTCAGGTTTGTTGTGGTGGCATTGTCGGCATGGGTGAAACTGACAGCGATCGCATTGATCTTTTGCATACCCTCGCTAATCTCACCCCCCAACCTGCGTCCGTGCCGATTAACGCGCTATCGGCGGTGCAAGGAACTCCCTTTGGTGATCTTGAGGCGATCGATCCTCTGGTATTAGTGCGAATGGTTGCCACTGCCAGAATCGTGATGCCTAAAGCTGTGGTGAGACTTTCCGCAGGACGCGATCGCCTGAGTGTTTCCGATCAAGCCTTGTGTTTCCTTGCGGGGGCAAATTCCATTTTCTCCAGTGAGAAATTACTAACGACGGCAAATCCTGACTGGCAAGATGATGCCGCGATGTTTGAGAAACTAGGCGTAAAACCCAAAGAATTCGCATAATAAAAAAGGCT
>DCSN01000003.1:11918-19145 GCA_002325645.1 Pseudanabaena sp. UBA1465 | reverse complement strand
AGCCTTTTTTATTATGCGAATTCGGGTCGCCCTTGTGACATAAAATGCTTTTGCGAACTCATCTCAGGCTCTCCATCCTTGGGGACTCTTTGGATATAGGTTCCATCGGGTCGCAGATCCCAAGCTTGACGATTATCGGCTAAGACGATTTCTAGAATCTGCTTAAGTTCCTTAATGAGCGAGACATCTTCAATGGGAGTGATCACCTCAACCCGCGCATCGAGGTTACGCGGCATCCAGTCAGCACTGCCAATATATACTTGCTCCTCACCTCCATTACTAAAATAGAAGATGCGCGAATGTTCTAGAAATCTACCAATCACGCTAATTACACGAATGCGATCGCTTAATCCCTTTACCTTGGGACGCAAACAACACATCCCGCGAATGATCAGATCAATATTCACGCCAACCTGCGAAGCCTCATAGAGAGCCATAATAATTTCAGGATCGACCAAGGAATTCATCTTCGCAATAATGTACGAAGGATATCCCTGCTTTTGATGCTCGATTTCGCGATGGATTAAATGCAGAAACTTCTCGCGCATATTTACGGGTGCGACCAGTAGTTTTCGATATTCACGCTGACGAGAATATCCCGTTAGATAGTTAAACAAATCCGTCAAATCTGCGCCCAACTCATCGCGACAGCTAAATATGCCGAGATCGCTATAAAATCTTGCGGTTTTAGGGTTGTAATTGCCAGTGCCAATATGCACATAGCGCACTAGGCGATCGCCCTCTTGACGTACCACCAAAACAGTCTTGGTATGGGTTTTCAGATTTTTCAATCCATAGACTACATGCACTCCCGCATTCTCTAACTTCTTCGCCCAGAGAATATTATTCGCTTCGTCAAATCTTGCCTTTAGCTCCACCAATACCGCCACCTGTTTCCCATTTTCGGCGGCGCGAATTAGAGCATGGACAATGGGCGAATCTCCAGAAGTGCGATATAAAGTTTGCTTGATTGCCAATACATGAGGATCGTTTGCCGCCGCCTCAATAAATCGCTGTACCGTCGTTGTAAAGGACTGATAGGGATGATGAACGAGAAAATCACCTTCACTAATAATCTCAAAAATATTTTTGCCATCTTCATCACCTTCCTTTAATCGATGGTGAGTGACCGATTTCCAAGGTTTATCCTGATGTTCAGGCATAGGCAAAAAAGCGATCGCCATCAGATCTCCTAAACCAATTAGGCTAGAAATATCATACACATCGGCTTCAGTAATACCTAGTTGAGTAATCAACTCCTTCCGAATTTCTGGTGTGACATCGCTGGCAATTTCCATCCGCACCACTGGACCAAACTTCTGCTTGCGTAATTCCTCTTGCAAGGCCGAAATCAAATCATCAGCTTCTTCTTCTTCAATATCTAGTTCTGCATCACGCGTAATCCGAAATGGATAATAACTGAGGATTTCCATTCCCGGAAACAAAGCTTCCAGATTGTGGGCGATCACCTGCTCTAAAGGCACAAAGGTATGATCGGTGGTTTCAGGAATTTTGACAAAGCGTGGTAATACACTGGGTACTTTTACCCGTGCAAAGTTCTTCTCGCCTGTGTCGCGATCGCGCACAATCACCACCAGATTCAGACTGAGATTGGAAATATAGGGAAATGGATGGGCAGGATCAACCGCTAATGGAGTGAGTACAGGAAACAACTTTTCTTGGAAATAGGTCTTGAGATAGCATTGATGCTTTTTATCAATATCTTTGTAATCTAATAACTTCACTCCATATTTATCTAATTCTGGACGAAGTGTATTCCCAAAAAATTCATGTTGCATCGTTATCAATGGTACGAGCGCCGCCCGAATTTCCTGCAATTGTGTTTCTAAATCCAGCCCATCATCGGTAATCCCATTTTCCTGCTCTGCAAATTTTTTCTTGACCCTTGCGACTCTCACCATAAAGAACTCGTCAAGGTTAGTGCTGAAAATCGCAAAAAATTTCGCCCGTTCTAGTAATGGTGTCCGTGAGTCAATCCCTTCACTCAAAACTCTCTTATTAAAAGCAATCCAGCTTAATTCTCGATTGAAAAAATGTGCAACTTGCTTAGACTCTTTTTCGCTTTTCTTTTCGCCTGTGCTGCCGCTTGATACTAGTTCTGTCAAAACATTACTTACTTCTAGTGCAGGACTAGAATCTTCTAACAACTCAACCGTCGTCTCGGCTAGGTTAACTTCTGAAGCAACTTCTAAATCTTTCTTGATTAAGTCTTTTTTTATTCTAGTCATAGGGGCAAAATTATTTTTTTGTTTGAGAATATTTTAATTGGCGATCGCTATTCACAAAACCAAAAGATGAGTGTCGGCGCAAAGCGCCGACACTCATCTTCTCGCTATAACTAGATTACCCAGGTATCGGTCAATTATTGTGTGAGCTTAAACACTTCCCCAAATAAAGGCAACGCAAAGCGTCGCCTTTATTTGAAAAACTAACCCAAGAGTGCGTCAATATCTTTTCGCAGACCAGCATCTTCAGGAGCAACACTAGAAGGATAATACTTCACGACCTTACCTTCCTTGTCAACCAAGAATTTATTAAAATTCCATTGAACTTGGCTACCTGTGGTTTCGGTAAGATATTTGTAAGCATCCACCATGTCAGCATCCTTCACCTTTACCTTGCTAAACATATCAAAGGTGACATCATAGGTGAGAGAGCAGAAGCTTTTAATCTCAGCTTCGGATGCAGGCTCCTGTGCGCCAAAGTCATTGCTAGGAAAACCAAGAATCTCAAAGCCCTTATCTTTGTATTCACGGTACAGAGATTCTAAACCTTTGTACTGCTTGGTGTAGCCACATTTAGAAGCAACGTTAACAACTAACGCAACCTTGCCCTTGTAATGTGCGAGATCGACTGGCTGACCATCGATGTTGGTGACTTTGAAATCGTAAAGTGTGGACATATTTTCGTTTTTAGAGTTATTTGAGTATTAGGATCAATTTTGGGATTTAAGTACCTCGGTATAATTAAAATCTAAATCTAAAACCTGCGGCGCACGCTGCGCGTGCGCCGCAGGTTTTAAGGTTTTAGATTCGATTAAGCCTACTCACTTACAATGCCTGCGGCATTGCAAATCCCAAAATTGATCTATAGACTTTTGCAGCGATCTTTATGGCAAGTGTAATTATTCTGATTGGTGTACCCGCAAGTGGCAAGTCTAGCCTCGCTGAGCAGATGTTACGCGCTTCTGATCAGACTTCTGATCAGAATAGTAGCAGCATCACCCTTGGGCAAACCCAACTGATCAGCCCCGATCGCATTCGTGCCAAATTATATGGCTCCGATACTATTCAGGGTAATTGGTCAGAAATTTGGGCGCAGATACAACAATCATTTATAAATGCTGCCAAATCGCAACAATCTGTAATATATGATGCCACAAACTATAAGCGCGAATATCGTCGAGATGTGATTTCCCTTGCCAAGGAGTATGGATTTCAGCCCATTACGGGGATTTGGCTAAATGTGCCACTGTGGATTTGTTTATCGCGAAATGAAACCCGCGATCGCGTTGTCCCTGAAGATATTGTGGTGGAGATGTATCGTACCCTGACCTATCATCCGCCCAGCCTCAATGAGGGCTTCGATCGCATTTTGTTTCGCGATCAAAAATCAGAAAATGAATGGATCGATTAGCACAAGGCGGCACAAAATGCCGCCTTTGTTTTATGGATTGGTAGCTAGTAGCTTTTCCTCATGAGACTGATTGCTGTCGGGTCTAATCTGACGCAGAGCATCATTAGTTGTGTCAAAACAATTTTCGCCGCCAATTTGCTTAAGTAGTCCACTGCGTTTTAAAAGCTGTTCGACTTCAGGACGTAACCCACTCAAGATCAATTGACAGTCATGGCGCTGCAAATCGTGAAAAATTTCTTCTAAAGCTACTAAGCCCGTCGAATCCATACTTGGTACATAGCGCATTCTCAAGATCAGGAATTTGACTTCAGGCGCATCTCGTAAGAAGGTAACAAACCTTTCGGCTGCCCCAAAAAACATGGGCCCATCAATCCGATAGATGGCGATTTGTTTGCCAAAGTCTAGGGGAACGCCTGCCAGAAAAGTGCTATCTTCGGGCATTTTCACTAGGCTAAGTTCACTCATCCGCTTAATGAACAGAATACCTGCGGCAATCAGACCGACTTCGACCGCTAGTACGAGGTCAAAACAAACGGTGACAAGCCATGTCAGCATCATCACGCTAAAGTCGGCATAGGTAGTATGGATCAGCAAGCCGATCGCTTCCCATTCCATCATCCGAATACTGGTAATCATCAGGATGCCAGCGAGGGCGGCAAGAGGAACTTGCGAGGCGAGGGGCGCAAAGATCAATACGATTAGGGCTAAGGCGATACCGTGAATCACGCCCGATAGACGGGTTTTGCCGCCCGCCCGTACATTCACCGCAGTCCGTGCGATCGCCCCAGTTGCAGGAATGCCACCGAAAAATGGCACGATCATATTTGCTAATCCTTGCCCGATTAACTCCCGATCGCTATTGTGGCGATCGCTGACGCTCATCCCATCAGCAACTACGGCTGCTAGTAAGGACTCAATACTGCCTAGGGCTGCTAAAGCGATCGCAGGATTAATCAGTTCACGAATTAACCGAAAATCATTCCAATGGGGAATCCCTTGCAACATTGGTAAAGATTGCGGAATAACGCCAATCGTTGGTACGTCTAAATTCCATTGAGATTTAGCAATCACCGCCGCGATCGTCGCGACGATTAAACCCACTAATGATCCAGGAATTGATCGATTAATGCGACTCCATAACAATTTTGTGCCAATGGTCAGAAGTGCTAAGGCGATCGCTAGCCAGTTGTAGGCTTCTAAATGCGTCACCGTCTGCCAAAGGGCTGGTAGAAAATGTTCTTGATTAGGTAAATGCAAACCGAAAAAATTATTTAACTGTCCACAGAAAATAATTACGGCAATCCCATTCGTAAAACCTGCGGTGACGGGATAGGGAATGAACTTCACCAAGCGTCCTAACTTAGCGACACCGAGGGCAATTTGGATAATCCCCGCCATTACTCCTGCGATCCAAACCTTCTCGATGCCATATTTGGCAACAATTCCCACCAAAACGACTGCCATTGCCCCTGTTGGTCCCGTAATCTGCACGGGCGATCCGCCAAATACGGCGGCGACGACTCCAGCCACGATCGCTGTGTAAAGTCCTGCTTTTGGTTCGACTCCACTGGCGACAGCAAAGGCTAGGGCTAAGGGTAAAGCCACGACTGCCGCAGTCAGTCCTCCCGTTAAATCACCTCGAAAGTTAGTAAATAATCCTTTGAAGGGATTATTTTTTGGACTTGGTAGACTTGAATTGTTGCTATCTAAGATTGCTGCTTGTGCCATGGGATTGTAATTACTCCAATTTTTGTAACGATTCCCGCATCTCAATGACGTGGTTGTTAAAAAGCTCTAGCGCCGAATCCAACACCTTAAAAATCGTGGGATTGCCAACGGAATAGTAAGCAAAGTTTCCTTGTTTCCGCGATCGCACTAAGTTATAACGCCGCATTACTGCCAACTGTTGCGAAACCGCCGAGGGTTCAGCCTCAATCCATTGGGCGATCGAGTTAACGCTTTGTTCGCCGATCCGTAAAGAATCTAATATCTGAATTCGCACTGGATTAGATAAAACCTTAAACAGATCAGCTTTGAAATAGCTAGGTTGAAATGTCATATGAACAGATTTATACATTTACACCTCTTCACTTTACGAGATTGAGTTACAAGCCTAAAAGTGCATTTAGTGAATTTACTGTGTTTAAAGCTAAATATATTTCAATCTATGTATCTTTAAAGTATTGCGGATAGTTTAACATCTGTGCTAGATTTTAGTCAAGACGTGTATTAGTCCCAGAAGATTTGCAGCCAGTTGATTATTCGATACTTTTTATCTGGCTGCTTTCATTTTTCCGTCGAAATAATCAGTCAAACTTTTTTTGTATTTAAAAGTATTATGTATTAATCTATATATCTGCAAAGTATTGCATATAGTCTAATATTTGTGCTAGATTTTAATTCAAGATGTAATAGTCCAAGATTTAGCGGCTAGGAATGACTTGCATGTGGCGTTTTCATATTGCTACTAGCTGCTTTTACTTCTTGACAGGGTATACACCACCTGAAATAGAGGGCATTGTTTGCCTGTCCTCTATTTTTATAATTTACTACTTTTACCTATTTTTAAGAACAGTCGGATGAAAATTAAAATCTTTGATGTTGATTTTGGCTTTAGCGCTCTGGTAATTGACGATGCCCAAGAATCAGTATTAGTTGGTTGTAGCTGGAGTCATACCAAAGAGTTCATTCCGACATACATCACCAAAAATACTTTCTTTGGTATTGAACGTTTAATTGTCTCCACCTATAAAGAGCAACATTTAGCAGAGTTATCCAATTTCTTATTGCATCGCCCAGATTCTCCTTTTCCTTTTATTGTTAAAAATCCCACGATTGATCTTAACTATGCCTATGAACAACAACTACGGGATGCTTCACCAGATCTAAATCTCAAACTTTTAGCCGACAAAACTGATAGTTACATAATTTGTAATGATTATCTAACTACTAGTGGCATTCAGTTTCAATTTTTTTGGAATACATATCCTGAATTTCTGAGTATGAATAGCCTGAGTTTAGTCACATTTATGTCATACCGAGATATTCATATTGTGTTTGCTGGTGATTTAGATCGAGCAGGATGGTTATCACTTTTAAAAGATAATAAATTTCAAGAACAACTTTGCAAAATCAACTTTTTTGTAGCCGCACATTCTGGACAAGAAAAAGGTTACTGCTCAGAAGTTTTTGACTATTGCCAACCAGATCTAATCCTGATTTCTAACAATATCAACCGTCCAGTCAGTGAGGATATCCAGAATCGATATAAAAATCATGCTAAGGGATTTCATTATAGAAATGATACTTATCATTTGCTCAACACCAGTCAAATTGGGGCAATCGAGATTCAACAATCTAAAAACACCCGATCTGAAATTAAAAATTTAGAACTGAACTTTCATGGACTAAATCGTTTGACAGATCAGGTCTCAACTAGTTCCAATAGATTATAAATCAGTAAGTTGAGTATCTCATTTCAAATATTAATAATGCTACTTCTAGGAGTTATTCTCTACATCCTAAGTAGCCGAGCCTAATTAAAAATTAAGATCTAAAACCTGTGGCGCA
>DCSN01000003.1:8481-11843 GCA_002325645.1 Pseudanabaena sp. UBA1465 | reverse complement strand
CACAGGTTTTAGGGTTTTATATTTGATTGCGCCTAGCTACTTATCGAAACATTAAAGATTACAATTTTCTTGTCTATAAAATGGATCTACATTCAGATATTAAATGAAAAAATTACTTAAAGGATTGCACAAATTCCAATCTTCTTATTTTCCTGAAAATCAAGAAATATTTGAACAACTTGCCGATGGTCAAAAGCCAAGAGTTTTGTTTATTACCTGTTCTGATTCACGAATTGTTCCGCATTTGATTACACATTCAGGAGTCGGCGAGTTATTTATCATCCGAAATGCAGGAAATATTGTGCCGCCCTTTGGGGCTGCTAATGGCGGCGAGGGCGCAGCGATCGAATATGCGGTTCATGCCCTTGGCATTGAGCAGATAATTATCTGCGGTCATTCTAATTGTGGTGCGATGAAAGGATTGCTTAATCTAGAAAGACTCAAAATTGAAATGCCTTTAGTCCATGAATGGCTGCAACACGCGGAGGCAACTCGTCGGCTAATTCATGAAAATTTTCCCACCATCAAAGGAGAAAAGCTACTAGCAATTACGATCGCTGAAAATGTAATTACCCAAATCGAGAATCTTAAAACTTATCCAGTCATTCGTTCTAAGATCCATCAAAACAAAATGACAATCTATGGGTGGATTTACGATATCGAGTCGGCTGAAGTCCTTGCCTATGATCCTATTGCCGATGACTTTATCCCGCCCCACACTGTATTTGCTAATAACTTAGAGACTAGTGGTACAGAGTTTATTCATGCCAGTGCGCCGACTGTTGCGCCACATGACCAACCAAACCACCAAACGATCTATCAACAAAATCAAGTGGGTGATTTGCCACCGTGGCTTTCGGTTGAACAAGCTAATCGTATTTATCGAGGCTCGAAATAAGTTTGTTACAAGTTTGATGCTAAAAAAATAATTGGGCTTTGTCTATTTCTCGTTTTGTGTTAGCTTAAATAGACTCAATCTCTAAGGGGTACAGTAGGTTAAAATGGCTAAGCGCCGCAATCAGAAAAAAGAAAAAGCTCTTCGCAACCAAGCGTATGCGCGTAAGTTTCGTAAGCGCACCCCTATGGGTCGCTTTGGACGCAGAAGACCAATGGGCAGCTATAATGATCCTGAAGATTCTGAATCCAATGGAGCTGCTGATACAGGTGCAGCCGATACTGGCGCTGCTGATACTGGCGCTGGAATTGGTAAGTTCTAGATCGAATTCTGGTGATTATTTCCCAGCATTCTACAGATCATGACCAAAATTTTTGCCCTTGCTTTGCATACAACAACTACCAAATTAGAGCTTGCGATCGCGGAACTTAACCCAAATTCTGATCGCAACTCTGATACCTATATCATCCACAAGCAGCAGTCATCGGAACTAGGCAGAGAGTTGTCTGTACAGTTACATGACTGCTTAAGTGTGTTTGTGGGCAATATTCCGTGGGCTAATTTTGCTTTTTTAGCGATCGCTACGGGAATTGGTAGCTTTACTGGCACAAGGATTGGCGTTGTTGTTGCCAAAACCCTCGGCGAACAGTTAAATATTCCTGTATATGGGATTGACTGTGCATCGATAGTCACTAGATCAGAACAATCCAATCCGCCATTATCTCTGGGTGAAAGCTTACTGGCGATCGCCCACGATCAATGGCAAGCAAAAGTTTCTTCTAGTTGGCAAGATGTCTTGCCTATTTATGAACCATACGAACCATAAGGAATAAAGGGGTACATCGCACCATCTTTATTCCTTATTTAGTATTTAAAAATGGTAGAATTACGATGCTGAAAGTATATGTAAGGTTGAATTTTCGTAACTAGCGATCGCTCGTTAGACCTACGGGCAAACAATTTTATTATCTAAGCAAAATCCACCTAAGACGGTAGTTATTCCCAGCTTGACCTATGCTTCAAGACGCGATCGCCATTCGTCATTACCAAAAAATTACCGACTCCCTAGTCGAAATGTCAGAGCGTGGTTATCGCACGACTGACGAAATGAGACTATTCCTAGATGGTTATTTATCGGCTCTGCGCTTTGCTAACGCCATCGAAGTACATCACATTCATCGCCTAGAAGAAGAAGTCATCCGATTTCTCTATGATTCTTCTAACTTTGCGTCTCCCTATGAATTTGAAATGGAGGTTGATCGGGGTGAGAGGTAAACGCTATGTCGAATGCTCTCAGTAATTGGGGTTTGAAATCTTTCCTGTTCCACAACCTGTAAGCCTTGCTCTTCACAGAAAATATCAATCTGTTCGCTTTCTTCGGGTAGCCACTGACCACGATATAGAATTGCTGTGCCGCTTTTTTTAAGAAAGGGCAAACAGTAGTTAGCGCAGATATCTGGTTTGCCCACAGCCCTTACGACAGCTAGATCGTACTTCTTTCTATAAGCAGGAAGTGTATTAATCTCTTCACCCCGACCTGCCATCGCGATCGCATTAGTTAATCCCAAAATCTGAATCGTTTCATCAACAAAGGCAACTTTTTTTTGCTTGCTATCTAGTAGGGTGACTTGCCATGATGGTCGGGCGATCGCGATCGGTAGTCCAGGAAAACCTGCCCCTGTCCCAATATCGATCACCTTAATATTTTCGCGATCCCAATAGGCTGACACGCCTCGCAATGAGTCCCATAAATGCTTTTCCCAAAAATCATCGGGTTCAGTAATTCGCGTTAGGTTTTGCCTGCTATTACCCTCTAGGACTAGTTCATATAATTTTTCAAATTGTGCAATTTGTTCTGCATTGGGCAACCAGTTAAGTGTGGATTGCCATTGAGTAAATAATTGGGAAAAGTGGGACATAGATAGCATCAAATAAACTTTGCGCCCAGCGCAACCTCTACTTTACTAGTGATTTTGCAAAATTACTCCTTTGGTGTTTGCGGATTTTTGACGTTAAGCGTTAAGATCGGCTTAATGTTAAGATTCATGTAGCAATACTAAATAGTTGTAAATAATAAAATTTTTATATAAATTATCTCAATATGTCCTAGGTTGCTAACCGCATCTATAAAAGTAACAATTTAATCAGGTAAAAAATCAGGTAAAAATTTATGTCTGAACGAACCACCAAACCACGCACCGCTTTTACTAAAGATGATCGCGGCATTTTAAACAATTGGGCGATCGAACCCAAAATGTATGTTGACGATGCCAATGGAAAAGACGGCGATCGCTTTGGTTTTACAGAATATGCCGAATTGCTCAATGGACGCGCAGCCATGATTGGATTTACTGCGGTAATCATTATTGAATTATTAACTGGTAAAGGCTTTTTACAAGTTATCGGTTTCTAAAATTACAACGCCTTTCGCGTTCTTAAAACCCCAACAAGTTATTAAAAAGCTTGC
>DCSN01000003.1:4972-8441 GCA_002325645.1 Pseudanabaena sp. UBA1465 | reverse complement strand
GCAAGCTTTTTAATAACTTGTTGATTAGAACTTTGCCTTCAATATCTATGAATGTAGGTTTATGTCAGTTTCTCAAGATCCGATCCAGTTTTTAACCTTGTCAGAAGCCCATGCGATCGATGGTGCATTGCTGTCGTCTATGGAAAAATTCATGACCCGCATCACCATTTCTTCGATGCGGATCATTACTCATATAGCTCAGGATTTAAATATTCATGCGGAAGAAATTTCAGCAATCCAAATCGTGCAATGGATTGAGCGTGATTCTCAAATCCGCAAAGAGCAGGGTAAAGATGCTGCTTTTTTAAAATGGGATTCACCGCATCCTGAGCTAGATTTTGAAGATATCAGACAGGATCAAGTAACACCTGCCAAGCTTTCTGGTCATGAAAAATTTTTAACGCGGATGGTGATTTCGGCGATGCAAGCATTAGTCGCGATCGCAAAAGATTACAGCATTCATCTTGAAGATTTGACTGTGGAGCAAATAATTACTTGGGTAGAGCGTGATGCTAAAGTGAAGCGTGACCAGGGGATTGAAGCAGCATTTCTATCTTGGTAGTAAGATCTTATTCTGCTCGCACATCAACACAGATTAAAAATAGTAGATTAAAAATATGGTTCGCTATACGCTTGCCCAAAGTCCTGAAGTTGTCTTAACCGTGGCTGGCAAAGATTCGCCAAAAGCCCGTGACAAAGCGATGGCAGAACTGATCGAACTCATGGACTCAGGTAAACTTGACACCGATCTGGCTGATGGCTTTAGTCCTGACCAATTTATAGAAGTGAGAGAAATTTCCATGTCTGAAGATCGCGAAGATCCGATTACCCAAGCCGTCCAAGTCCTCAATAATCTGGCTACTCTCAAAATCAAGGTGCAAGAGTTGCGTTCCGATGCGATGCAGGTGCGATCGCAAATCGATATTTTATTTAGCGATGAACTGGTATCTGAGGAGCAAATTAATAGTATTAAGGAAGGGTTTAAAACCCTCAAAAGCTTTGCTCAGCTTAATATGAAGTTTTTAGATGCGCGATCGCAGGCGGAGAATGCGCGTCAAGTGCTTGATGATGCGCTCAAATCACCGAACGCAGAAGTTAAAATCACCGTTGAGGCTGAAAGCGCCCCTGATGATGCCCCTGTCAATGAATCTATTGAATTAGATGAGTTAGAAACTACACCTGAAATTGAGGCTCCCATCGTTGAGGAGCCTGCCGCCAAATCAACCAAGAAGAAATAAAACAAGGGCGCGAAGCGCCCTTGTTTTATTTAGAAAAGAGCGCGAAGCGCTCTTTTCTAATCCTTAAAGCTATTAGAAGCGAGATCCAAAGTTACTTGCCGCATTTGCAGATAATCCATCGGATCGACCGCAGTTTTGCCATCGGGCTGTACTTCAAAATGTAGATGTGGACCAGTGCTGCGTCCTGTCGTGCCAACCTCAGCGATCGCCTGTCCCCTATTAACCGATTGCCCCTTGGACACATACACCTTATTGGTGTGGGCGTAAAGGGTCACGGAACCATCGCTATGACGCAATTCGACAATATTGCCGTAGCCTCCATCTGTCCAGCCTGCATCCGTAACCACGCCATCCGCCGCCGCAAAAATCGGCGTGCCTGTGGGAGCCGCAAAATCTACACCTTTATGTAGTTTTCTCTGCCCTGTAACAGGATGAATCCGCCAACCGAAGCCTGAACTGATAATCGCACCTGTAATGGGTAATGTGAAATTAGAAATACTATTTAGATCGATCGCTGCAATATTCTGGGGAAGCTGCATCGTCCATTTCCCTGGTTGTCGAGATCGCAGCTTTAACTGTTGAGGATTGACTGTCACATCGGGCGAAAGCTCGACTACCATTCGGGTGGTATTTGCATCAACCTGTCCGACCCGCACTGCTTGCACCCCCTTCCCCACTCTGCGCCGCATTGTTGGTCCTTGGTAGACAATCCCTGGTAAATCGATCACAATGCGGGTGGGATTGCTAATTACTGTGCCTTTTGGCTCAATATCATTTTTGAGAGAAAATTCAATTTTGCTATCGGTCAAATCGTACACGAAGGTTTCGAGGCGATTGGCATGGGCAAGGGGAGCCGCGATCGCTAAACTACTAGCCAATCCGCCAAGGCTGATCGATAGGGTACGCATATTTATTGGTTTAGCTTTAATGTGTCGTTGCAAGCTAGGCAATAAATTGAAATTGGCGAAATTTAGGGAAAGAGAAATAAATTTTTGCATTGGAACGTTGCACTAGTGAGGGTGAAGAGCAAGCTACAAGCAGTACAAAATGCACTAAGGCTCTGGGATAGGTTTTAGGACAGTGAGAAATAATGACTGTTCTAATCGCTAGATTACTTGTAGAGGGCTAGGAATAAATACTCTAAAAATTTGTGTGACAGGAACGAGTGAGATTCTACATCAATTTTGAGAAAAACTGTATATTTGTTTCTATTGAATATTCACCTCATGCGGTGTTAAAAATCTCGGAAATAAATGAGACACTATACCAATCAGGGCTTATAAATGAAAAAAAATTTCTTGCTTTGTCACATTCCTCCAGCGATATCGATTAGGGTTACGCATGTTCAAACGAATTACTCTACTACTTGTTTCTGCCGCAGTTACCGCGATCGCCCCGATCGCTAGTCCTGTAATTGCCGCCCAATCATCGAAACCAGCCCCACCAGAATTATCAAATATCGTGTACGCACTGGACAAAGCCGCCAGTAGCCAGGATATCGAAACGGTGATGAAATACTATGCCCCATCCTTCAATCATGCCGATGGACTCAACCGCGATCGCTACAAACAAGTACTCCGCAATCTCTGGCAACGTTACAAAAATATTAGCTACCGCACGGAAATCTCCAACTGGGATAAACAAGGCGACCTGATCACCGCCGAAACAGTAACGATGGTACAGGGAGCCAAGGCTGCTGAAAACGATAATTTTAAATTAGAAGCAAGGCTGATCTCTAAGCAGACCTATAAAAGTGTCAATGGTCAGTTACAGGTTGTCTCTCAACAGGTTTTATCAGAGCAATCTTCCTTGAGTACAGGTGATGCGCCGCCACCTGTAAAGCTCAAAGCGCCTGAACTAATCGGTGTTGGTCGGCAATATGTCCTTGATGCGATCGTCACCGAGCCACTTGGCACAAGTTTATTATTAGGCGCAGCGATCGAAGAACCCGTTGAAGAAAAAAATTATCTCAACGAAAATACAATTAATCTACGTCCTTTGCGGGCTGGTGGTCTATTTAAGATTGGGCAAGCGCCCTTTGCCTCAGGCGATCGCTGGATTTCTGTAGTACTAGTGCGCGAATCAGGCATCACCATCACCAGTCAGCGTCTAAGGGTCAGCAAAGATTTCACAGGAAATCAATACACTCCACTCCCTGAGCCAGACGTAACACCTAGCCGTATCCGTCCAAGACCTAATAACGAACAAACATTATAAAAAAGAGAGCGTGC
>DCSN01000003.1:0-4904 GCA_002325645.1 Pseudanabaena sp. UBA1465 | reverse complement strand
GCACGCTCTCTTTTTTATAATGTGAGTGGCGGCGCGAAGCGCCGCCACTCACTTCTTGGGTTTAGAACCTTCAAGGGCATTAATTTCTGTTTTTGATTCAGGTTCAGATTCTTCTTCCGAACCCAAAGGATTGAGATAATACTGATCGTAATATCCATAATGATATTCACTATCGGAAGAGCCAATCATATTAATTAATATGCCAGACACATTAGCCCTTGCTGTACATAAAATTTCCAAGGCGCGGGAAATGCCACCCCTTGTAGAACGATTAATTGCTGCTACCAGAATAAAAGTATCAACCTTATCAGTTAAACATTGAGCATCAGTAATACCAATCACAGGAGGAGTATCCACCAAAACATAGTCATACTCTTTCCGCCATTCCTGCAATAAGGCCGTCATCTTATTTGACTCTAGCAACAACATCGGATTTGGAGGCAGAGAACCTGAAGTTAACACATGGAAATTTTCCTTCTCATCAGCGATCTGAATTAGATCTTGCCAAGGATTAGGAGTAGCCAATGCTGTTGACAAACCAAATTTATTACTCAGTTTTGTTAACTTATGCAGCGTTGGTTTTCGCATATCAGCATCCACCAAGAGAATCTTATATCCTAAAGCCGCGAGAATAGTCGCGAGGTTATAGGTTAGCGTACTCTTACCCTCAGATGGTACTGATGAAGTGAATGCAATCACCTTAATCGCATTGTCAGTGCCTAAATAGCGCAAATTTAACGCCAGAGAGCTCAAAGCCTCCTTAAACGCATAATAGCTACTAGTTGGCAATATTCCCTGACTAATCATTGCAGTTAAAGAAGCAACTTCTGTTACTGGAATTGAAGCAAGTAAAGGAATATCAATAAGCTCCTTAACTTCTGATACTTCACGAATACGTTGGTCGAGACGATTGAGGAGAAGCGCAGACAAAACCCCTAATGTTAAGCCAATCAAAGCTCCAGTAATCAGGCTTCTCTCAATATCTGGTGATGACGGCTTGACGGGAATGAGTGGTGTTTCCAAAACTTTCCATGAAGAGATTTCTTGGGCTTCAGAAATCCTCAATTCCTCTAGCTTTTCCGTCAACTTATTATAGGTTGACGTGTCCAACGCCAATTGCCTTTGGATTTCCACATACTTTTGCTGGATTTGAGGAATTTGAGAAAAAGCTTTAGAAACTTCAGCCTGTGCAGTTCTGATACTTTGTAATTGAGCTTGACTAATGGCGAGATTAGTTTGCGAGTCAAATAGCTGAGTTGATAAGGTTTGTTGAATAGAACTATTTGGCTCATTAATAGATGTACTACCCTTAACCCCCACTACTGACTGAGCGCGAGTTTCTATTAGTTTATATAGTTCATCACGACGATCCTTAAGAATCTTAACCGTAGGATAATCTTCACGAAATCTAGTACGCTCTAGAAAATAGTTAGTTTCAACTTCTTGAAATTGCTTGACTAAGGACTGATAAGAAGCATCTTGCTGTAAAATTGAGCCACCGATCGCTGCTTCCGCCGATTTCCCCACTTGGCGGCTAAGAGATTTATACTGCTGTTGGATTTGGGCGATTTTGATCTGTAAGTCCTGAGCCTGAGCCTCCAAAGCCTCGCGCATTTTGTACACAGAAGCGGCATAGGTATCAGGATCGACAATATTATAGGTCTTACGAAATTGAGTAACCGCCAGCGCCGACTTATCAAGTTGCCGTTTAACTTGAGGAAGCTTTTCTTGGATAAATTTAATGGCTGTACTAGACTTAGTACGACGATCTTTTAAACTATATTCGACATAGGTTTGCGATAAAGCATCAAGAACTTCTTTCGCTCTTTTGGGATCGCTATCAGTATAAGCAAGACGCAAAATGAGGGCATCCCTTTCAGGGCGAATCTCTAAGCTTTTCGTGATCACAATAGCATCTATATCATTAGACGCGTTGTTAGATGTAGATTGCTTCAGCTTAGCCACCGCAACTTCAATTAAAGGGCGACTTCTAAGAATACCGATTTCTGTGCCAAGATTAATTAATGAGCTACTAGGTAATCCTGGAATTTGAATATCCGATACTGGAATCGTTGAATTATTGATTAAGAGAGAAGCACTGGAACGATATTGAGGGGTTCGGGTAAATGTATAGTAGGCGTTTCCAGCAAATACGGTGACAGAGACAGCTACGATGACAACCCAACGCTTGCGGAGTACTCGCAGAAATTTGGCAAGTTTAAATGAATCATCGACATACTTGCCTGCATAAGTTGCTTTAGGATATTCAGTCATCGTTTTATTTTTACCTAAGTAGCTCCAAATCATTACAGGCTGAACAGCTAATCTTTATATCAAAACTAAGAGGATATAGCAATCAACAATAATTTGGATGTTTTTAAGAATTGGGAGAGGTTTGTCCTGTGCATACTTATCTTGCAGATACAGCTCTTGCAGATACAGCTCTTGCAGATACAGCGCTTTGCGCTTACTTGAAACCCAGCAATATTTTTGAAGGCGGTGCTTTCAAAAATATTGCTGTACTACTAAAAGTCTCAATAGTCTGTATTAATGCTTATGATTTTTTAGATTGTCTACTTATAATGAGCAATATGATCAATTAAAGATCAGTTGATTAAGTAGATCAATTACTCAACTAGATAGATTGTATCCCAAACCTATAGAAATTCATTGCCCATGCCCGCAACTATTCCGACGATATATTCCACACTCCTCTTAACAGGGTTACTGTTTTTAGGGCTAGTTTCTTTTTTGCGTGGTTCAATTCGCGATCGCACAGCCGACGCAGTTTTTAAGGGCGATCAACTCAACGACGATCGCCTGTTAATGCAGGTTCGCGATCATTTTCAGCAAAGGGCTTACAAGGTTGTGGAGATTGATCCAGAACGGGATATTGCCGTTTTGCTAGGTCAAGTTAGACCCAGTATTTTCTTAGCAGTATTTTTGACGGTCTTGGCAGCAACTGGCTTGATTTGTCTAGGTTTAGTTTTAGGTATTTTAATTCCCGATTTAGAAAATCTCTGGCTATGGCTAATCGTTGTCTCACCGATCGCAGGTATATTTTATTGGCGTGGGGTTCCCCGTGAGCGTAAGGTAAGCTTGCAACTGCTGCCAGAGGCTAGATTGAAGGTTCGCGCCCATAAGGATGAGATTGCGGAATTAGAGCGATCGCTAAAGCTTGAAAAGCTCGAATCATGAAATAGCAGCATGAGCATGGCACCTGCTGCTATTTCATAAAATAAAAATGCCGATATTTTTTATAATGGACAAAGATAAAGATTTACAACAAATTATTGGTACTTCATGACTACTGTTTTAACCAATCTAAAACAAGAGACGGTTGCGGCTGATTCATCACAAAGTAATGCTTCGAGTTTAGATAGATTGTCGCCAAATCAACAACTTTTGCCACTAACGGCTGTAGTTAATGCCGATGATCACTTAGAAATTGGTGGTTGCGATGTGGTGGAATTAGTCCAGCAATATGGATCGCCACTGTATATTTTGGATGAATTGAGTTTGCGAACTGCTTGCCAGCAATATCGCGATGCTTTAATCAAGCATTATCAAGGAGCTTCTCAGGTTTTATATGCTTCTAAAGCTTGGAGTTGCCTAGCGGTTTGCGCGATCGCTGGTTCGGAAGGTTTAGGGATTGATGTGGTTTCCGCAGGTGAAATCTTGACGGCAATCCGTGCAGGTGTTTCACCCAGTTTGATTTATTTTCATGGCAACAATAAATCTCTAGATGAACTGAGCTATGCCCTCGAAACTGGCTGCACGATTGTCGTAGACAATTGGCATGAGCTAAAAACCTTGGCAAGTCTTGCCAAAGAGCAAGCGCTTTCGGTAGCATTTACGGCTCCAAGGATCATGTTGCGCTTGACCCCTGGAATTGAATGTCATACCCACGAATATATCCAAACAGGACATATTGACAGCAAGTTCGGCTTTGATCCCAATGAAATCGAAGCAGTGTTTGCGTTTGTGGCAGGTTCTAACCTGAACTGTATTGGTATTCATGCCCATATTGGTTCCCAGATTTTTGAATTGCAGCCTCATCAAGATATTGGTGGTGTGATGGTGCAATGGTTTAAACTGGCGGGCGAAAAATATAGCTTGAAATTCTCAGAGCTAAATATTGGTGGTGGTTTGGGGATTCGCTATATTGAGTCCGATGATCCCCCTAGCATTGAGGAATGGATTAAAGCTGTTAGCGCGGGTGTAACTGATGCTTTTGTTGCGGCAGGTTTAGCTCTACCTAAATTACTCTGTGAACCAGGGCGATCGCTGGTTGGTGCGACCTGTGCGACCGCTTACACCATCGGCGGCAGTAAGACTGTGCCTGACATTCGTACCTATGTCACCATCGATGGTGGAATGTCTGACAATCCTCGTCCGATTACCTATCAGTCTAAATATCGGGCTGTAGTGGCAAATCAGATGAGCGCACCTCTGTCACAAACGGTAACGATCGCAGGTAAACATTGCGAGTCAGGTGATATTTTAATTAAAGATATTCAATTACCTGAAACTAAGGCAGGTGATACCCTAGTTGTCTTCGGCACAGGCGCATACAATTACAGCATGGCCTCGAATTACAATCGTTTGCCTAAGCCTGCGGCAGTTATAGTCGCCGATGGGGACTCTAGTTTGATCATCAAACGTGAAACTCGTGAGGATTTATTACGTCAAGATTGTTTGCCAGAGAGACTACGCAAGTAAGTATATCGGCTTAATTAAATATAAAACCCTAAGACCTGCGGCGCACGCGCAGCGTGCGCCGCAGGTTTTAGATCTGGTTTTTAATTATGCCGATGTACTTAGTCGCGAAATGAGTCGCGAAATGAGTCGCGAAATGAGTCGCGAAATGAGTCGCGAAATGAGTCGCGAAATGAGTTGCCAAG
>DCSN01000187.1:5159-9697 GCA_002325645.1 Pseudanabaena sp. UBA1465 | reverse complement strand
GACTCGACAGCAAACCAACCCGCAAAGCCAACCACAAGAACCTGAGCTAACTGTGTGGTGATTTCCATGCGGAAATTGAAAGCTAGTAGAATGATCCCGTAGACCAAGGCGATCGCCGAGAAAAATATATCGTGGTCGCGAGCTAATTCAGGTCGAAAGTTTCGCACAAAATATAAACCCACACCTCCTAAAGCGGCAACGATTGCCAAAAGAATCATTAGCGGGTTGCCACCGATGTTGATCATGGTTCTATATTTCTCCTAGGGACTTGATTTATGAATAAGTATAGCAAGACAGCGCTATGCACTGAGTTAGCCATTCAACAAAAAAGCCTCGCAAAGCGAGGCTTTTTTGTTGAATCAAATTAACGGCGAATAACTCGGTCTTTTTTGCTAACTAAATATACCGCTACGAAAATCAGACCAAGAACTACGCCACCTGCGACAAGGCTGCCTAGAAAGTTACTTAATGATTGTGTCATATAGCTTTTTAGATAAGGATTTTATATTACAGATCAAATACTTAGCACAATTTTAGCATCAGGCGATCGTTTGAGCTTTTACAGAGCTATTAAGATCTTGGACTGCTCACATGGCGGATGGCACAGGATTTTAGTGTTTACGCGATGGATTTTGACTACGGACAATCCAGTAGCTAATCGAGAGTGAGAGAACAGCGATCGCCAAACCAGTTAAGTCTCCCTCAGTTTTACTATCAAAAATAACGATTTTACGAGCAACCGCAGTTAGGGCAGTAATAATCACTAGCTCTAATTGAATTACATGCTGACGTAGATAAGCTGTGACATTTTCCATTAGTTCCAAGGCGATCAACACATTTAGAAACATGCCAAATATCTTTAGAAGTGGGGCAGTAAATACCCCTTTGGGATCAGTCAAAAACAAGTCAACGGTTAAAAGCTTAAGTAGATCAAAAAGGGCAATAAAAATCACCAAGATTAGGGCGATCGCCAAGATCTTAGAAACAATATTTTCGATTTTGCTAATAGCGCCTAAAAAACTTTCATCCCTAAATAAAATCGATATAGAGCGCCATAAATTGGCGAATTGGTGTCTAAATCTCATTTTTAAAACCTATAGCCACATACATAGAATAAAAATATACATTAGTGCTAAAATCATAGAATACAATCTATGATTTTTTTTATTATGAGTTATCGCCTATCTGATTCTCAATTAGCCAGCCATATTACACTCCATCAACTACAGGTTTTTGAGGTGGCGGCTCGGCATGGGAGCTATACTCGCGCCGCAGAGGAGTTATTTCTCACGCAGCCAACGGTTTCTATGCAAATTAAACATCTCACGAAGGCGATCGGGATGCCTCTGTTTGAGCAAGTTGGAAAACGTCTTTTTCTAACTCAGGCTGGAAATGAATTGTTTGTGACCTGTCAAGAAATTTTTGGACGCATATCGCAATTTGAGATGAGTGTCGCAGATATGAAAGGTCTAAAGCAGGGATATTTAAAGGTTACGGTAGTAACGACTGCAAAATATGTAATTCCTCGCTTGCTAGGTCCATTTTGCCAGCGTTATCCAGGGGTAGAAATATCATTAAAGGTAACAAATCATAGCGGTATTTTGGAAAGACTTTCTGAGAATAAGGATGATTTATATATTCTGAGCCAAGTTCCTGACGAGCCAGACGTTAAATCCCATCCATTTTTGGCAAATCCTCTAGTTGTACTGGCTAATCACGATCACCCTCTCGCCCATGAAAAGAATATTCCTATTCAGAAGTTAGCGGATCAGCCTTTCATCACTAGAGAGTCAGGCTCAGGAACAAGGGGATATGTCCAGAAATTATTTGATGAACATAAAATTACGCCTAAAGTCAAGATGGAATTGTCGAGCAATGAAGCGATTAAACAGGCGATCGCGGGTGGTTTAGGGATCTCGATTCTATCTCGTCACACGATCGCCTTAGAGGGAGCCTCAGGACAGATCGCGATTTTAGATGTTGAGCATTTCCCGATTCCCTGCAATTGGTATGTGATTCATCTGGCGGGTAAGCAACTATCGGTAGTAGCCCAAGCATTTTTAGAATATTTGCAAACCGAGGGCAAACAAATCGCCGAAGATACATCGGCATGGTAATAAACGATGCAATCGTTTATTTGTGGTTTTTATATTTTTTTGTCGCAAAGGTTACATCGCTAGGCTAGAATAATCTTCGGCTATTACTCAATCTGCAATGATCTCTAGTAACGATTTTCGACCCGGCGTAACAATTGAACTCGATGGCGAAGTCTGGCGTGTAGTGGAATTCTTACACGTAAAGCCTGGCAAGGGTTCAGCTTTTGTTCGCACCACGCTAAAAAGCGCCATGACAGGTAAAAACCTCGAAAGAACCTTCAGGGCTGGGGAAATGATTCCTCAAGCTGTGCTAGAAAAAAGCTCCATGCAGCATACCTATAAAGATGGTGATGATTACGTCTTTATGGATATGCAGAGCTATGAAGAAGCGAATTTGACCGCTGCCCAAATTGGTAGTCGCGTCAAGTACATCAAAGAAGGCATGGAAGTTAACGTCGTGCGTTGGGGCGAAAGGGTGATTGATGTAGAATTGGCTAACACCGTCGTATTAGAGGTTATCGAAACCGACCCAGGTTTAAAAGGTGATACTGCTACTGGTGGGAGCAAAGCCGCTAAAGTTGAAACTGGTGCATCAATCAACGTTCCTTTATTCGTGAATGTTGGCGATCGCATCAAAATTGATACTCGTGAAGACACGTATTTGGGGCGTGAAAATTAGGTGGAATTTAGCTTAGAGCAAGTGCGTGAATTAGTCACGATTCTAAATAAGACAGATATTACCGAACTGACTCTAGAATCAGGCGATGTCCGTCTGAGTATCCGTAAAAGCGAAAATAGGTTTGCGCCAACTGTAGTGCAGCCTGTTCCCATAGCTATGTCTGCTAATTCTGTTGTAGCGGCGATCGATCATGCCTCTGGCAATACTGGAACTCACACAACAACAATCGCTGACTCGATTCATGCCAAAAAGCTAGTCGAAATCACATCACCAATGGTTGGCACATTCTATCGCTCGCCAGCACCCGATGAATCTCCATTTGTGGAAATCGGCGATACCATCAAAAAAGGAAGCACTGTTTGCATTATTGAAGCCATGAAACTGATGAACGAAATTGACGCTGAGTCTGGCGGCAAAATCGTAGAGATTTTGGTGGAAAATAATCAACCCGTTGAATATGGTCAAGTCTTAATGCGTGTTGAACCTAATCAATGACTTGCAGTAAAGCAAAGAACCAATTTTTTGCATCGTGGCGAAGCCGTGATACAAAAGTTAAAAACAAAAAGAGAGAGGTTGCTTAGCAACCTCTCTCTTTTTGTTGAGCATGGATGCAACTTTAGAATTACATGGCGATCGCGTCAAACAGCACTTGAGACAGATTGTCTTAATTGTAAACAATTGTTAAGATAATCTCATCAAACATTAAACAAGCCCAAGTCTTGAAGAGAAAATTATGGAAACCAAATTTGACTTTAGCAGCAAGGATTTGTTTACCCCGATCGCTTTTCGTGAAGACTTTAATCAATTTGCAAGATTAAGTCAAACTCAAGCTTGGTCATTATTTTTTACCGTTAGTCGTGAAGACAATGCGTTAGGTTTTAACAGATCCGTAGGCAGATTTTGGACTGGCTTAGTAGCTGCCGTAGTGATTGAATCAATTCTCGGTATTATCATTTTTCATACCATCTAAATGGGGAATTGAATCTTAAAATTCAAAATATAGGTGACGATGTAAAGCGCCGCCACTTATATTTTGAATTTTGATTTGTTCTAGCTCTAAATTAAGATTCACGCACATTTTTAATTAACCAATTGAGCTTGGCTTCAGCTAGTTCTAGGTTACTAATCATTGATTGACTAAATTCTTCGAGATGATCTGCGGCAGTATCACCATCATGACCATATCCAAGGCGATTGACAGTACCACGCAGACGATCCGATAAACAGAGACAGATAGCTCGATAAAATCTTGAGGAAAAAGCTATGTCTTGTTGTAATTTGCCAAGGAGTTGAACTCTTGGTATTGACAGGACAACCGACTCTTCTAGCGATCGCACACTAGCAAGGGGAGGTCGAGTATCAATAAAAGAAACTTCACCAACAATTTCTCCCTCACCAATTCTTGCTAATTCCTTATGATCCTGTGATTCGATCGCCACACTAAATGAACCACTAACAACAATATATAAGGCTTCACTTATTTGCCCTTCTCGGATTAATAAGCGATCGGGATGGATAGCTTGCTTTTTGCCTTTTTGGACAAACCAATCAAGGTCAACATTATTAAGTTCACTAAAGAAAAGTAGGATTTTCTTCACTTCCAACCTCCGTAACTGGGATACACATGAGAGAACATATTGTTACAGATTCTTTTATCAAAAAGACGATGCTAACTAAAAAATTAAAAAAATTGTGACTCACAGCAGCCTGATTTCAAAATAATCGTTAATATCAGATTCCCAAATAATATGTGAGAGTGAGTC
>DCSN01000187.1:0-5151 GCA_002325645.1 Pseudanabaena sp. UBA1465 | reverse complement strand
GACTCACTCTCACATATTATTTGAGATTTATCAAAATTTAGCCTTATGCGATCAGCATTAGTTTTAGCGTAGTTGGTTTTGTGAGCTCGCCTTCTAATAGCAGCTTACAGTTTGCATGAAGATGACGCGCAATATGATACAGAGACTCAATCTCATCTAGAGCATCCATCTGGGTAGCAATTTCTTCTAAAGAAAGAGACACAGTAGAGATCTTTAAGACGGCAACCAGTTTCTTTTGTAAGTTTAATACCTTAGCTCCAGCCTTTTTGCCTGCCTCAACCCCTGGTTGGTGGTAGGCATTAATATTTACTAATGAAGCATAGAAACTCACTGCACGTTCGTACAGAGCGATTAATGCCCCAATTGTAAGTTCAGAAACCACTGGAATCGTTACGGTGATTGAATCTCGACCATTTTCGTAAAGAGCGCTGCGAGTCCCTTGCAGAAACCCTAGCAGATAATCGCCTGTGACTACGCCTTCCTCAACCTCAGGATGCGGCTTGGCGGAGTCTTGAAGTACTTCGATAAAGGTAGCAAAAAAGTTAGGGACACCTTCGCGGAGTTGCTGCACATAGGCATGTTGATCGGTAGATCCTTTATTGCCATAGACGGCGATCCCTTGATACACCAAATTGCCATCAAGATCCTGCTCTTTGCCGATGGATTCCATGACTAGCTGTTGTAAATAGCGGCTAAACAGGAGCAGGCGATCTTTGTAGGGCAGAATCACCATGTCTTTCTCGCCTTTACCGTTGCAGGCAAAGTACCATGACATCGCTAAGAGTGCCGCAGGATTTTGGCGCATATTTTCCACACGGGTAGCCGCATCCATTAAGTTTGCGCCGCGTAACATTTCACGAATGTTGATACCTTGCAATGCGGCTGGCACTAAGCCGACTGCGGATAGTTCTGAGGTGCGACCGCCGATCCAGTCATACATTGGGAAAGTGTCGAGCCAGCCATTGGCGATCGCATATTTTTCTAAGGCACTACCAACGCCCGTAATCGCGATCGCTTGTTTGGCAAAATCTAGCCCTGCTTGTTGAAAGGCAAATTCCGCTTCCTTCATGCCATTAGCGGCTTCAGGTGTACCACCAGATTTAGAAATTACTAATACTAAGGTGGTGCTAAGGCGATCGCCTAAGAGATCAAGTACTAGGTCAATACCATCGGGATCAGCGTTATCAATAAAGCTAATCTTGAGTGGCACATCAGCCTTAGCCAAAGCTTGCGCCACAAATTGTGGTCCTAGGGCTGATCCACCAATGCCAATCGACAAGATGTCTGTAAATTTTGGAGCCGTAGGTGGATGAATGATCCCCGCATGAACTTTTTTAGTAAATTCTTCAATGCGATCAAGGGTTTCCGTAATATCGTTACGCAACTCTTCGGTGGGAGCAATTTCTGGCGATCGCAGCCAATAATGTCCGACCATGCGCTGCTCATCAGGATTGGCGATCGCGCCAGACTCCAAAGCTTTCATATCTGCAAAAGCTTTAACAAACTTGGGTTGGATCTCTGTTAAAAAGTCTGACGTAAACCTAATCCGACTGATATCCAAATATATCCCTAGCTCTGAATGGTAATACAGCCAGTCTTGGTAACGTTGCCATAGTTCCACAGCCGAACTCATACAAACCTCACATGCTTAAAACAGACGATGCACAATGCCAATCGTAAGCGATAAATAGCAACCTTGTTTGATCTTATTCGTACAGATTAGGACACAAACCCAGAAGTAAGTAGCGGCGCAAAGCGCCGCTACTTACTTCTGGGTCTTGAGATGACCGCTATATACTTGTAGGGAGAGACGGCACGAAGTGCCGTCTCTCCCTCATTTAGTACTAAAAACATCAAAATTGGTTATTAATACGTTAAGAAGTGCATCAAACCTTGATTGATAACACCCCCAAAGTGTTATGGTGATCACATAGCCAAATCAGCTATTCGGCGCAGTGGGGTAATAAAAAACAAGACTGCGCGTGTCGATTTTAAATTAACTGATTTGGAACTCAGAATCGAGGTCATAGAGATGAAACTTGTAATTCAAGGCAAGAATATTGAAGTCACGGAAGCCATCCGCGAATATGTCGAACAAAAGATTGACAAAGCGGTGAGCCATTTCCAAGGATTAACTACCGAGGTGGATGTCCATCTGTCGGTGGCTCGAAATCCTCGCATTGCTTCTAGCCAATCGGCGGAAGTAACCGTGTATGCGAACGGATCTGTGATCCGTGCCGAGGAGAAGAGCGAGAATTTGTATGCAAGTATCGATCTAGTTGCCGACAAAATTGCGCGTAAGTTGCGAAAATTCAAGGAGCGCAAGAGCGATCGCGGTGCTGCGAAAACCAGTGTTGCTGTCGCGGAACAACCTCCTGTACCCTTGCCAAATGGTAATCGGGTCGTTGAATTGCCAACTCAGGTAATCCGTAACAAATACTTCGCCATGCCTGCCCTATCGGTAGATGAGGCTCTGGAAAGGCTGGAATTGATTGATCATGATTTCTATGTTTTTCGCAATGCTGATACAGGGGAGATCAATGTTGTGTATGAGCGAAATCATGGCGGTTATGGAGTAATTCAGCCCCATGATGTCAAAAAACATTAAAAGCAGTTTCATGAGCAAGTGTAAAGCTTGCCTATGACAAAAAAAAGAGAAGGACGCGAAGCGTCCTTCTCTTTTTTTATTTAAATTTGTTACGCTAGAAGTCTAAAGTAAATCTCACACAGCTTTACTTTTTGATTTTTTGATTTTTTGATTTTTTATCCTCAGAGCAGATATGACTGTTAAATACGGCGAACAAGCGATCGCAGAAGTAACCCTCACCACTTTCCCCAACCCTCGTGTTGGCAGAGATTACAACATTCAAATTACCCTTCCCGAATACACTAGCAAATGTCCCTTTTCGGGCTATCCAGACTTTGCCACGATTTATATTAGCTATACCCCAAACCTGTTATTGGTAGAACTAAAGGCGATTAAGTTATATATCAATAGCTACCGCGATCGCTTTATTTCTCACGAAGAATCAGTTAATCAGATTCTCGATGATTTTGTCAAAGCAAGCGATCCGCTTAGAATCAATGTTAAAGGCGATTTTACGCCTCGCGGTAATGTGCATACCGTAGTAGAAGTTAATTACACTAAGCCGCAATCCTAAATAACTTGAGAGAGTGCGCCCCTTCGGGGCGCACTCTCTCAAGTTATTGCCGCAGGTTTTAGATGTGGTTAGGAACAATAGCAGTTATACATCGGTCATATTTGATCACGAAAAAGTTAATTTATGAGAATTCGCAAAAAATACCAATCATCATCTAGCTCAGAAATTAATCTCACAGCTTTGTTAGATGTGGTGTTTTCGATCTTGGCGTTTTTTATCTTGATCTCATCGGCGTTAATTGTGCCTAGCCGTATTGGGGTTGACCTACCCATCAGCGATCGCGATAGTAGCGCTGAATCTAATCCATCCGATCTCAAAGCTGAAGATATTTTCATAATTACCCTTGATCCTAATGGTCAGATGCTTTCAGACGGCAAATCTATTGCACCTCAACAGTTAGAGCAGGATATTCGTAAATTTTTAGCAACTTCTTCGCGGGGGGTAGTTGTCCTCAGTGCCGATAATACTAATGTCTCTTATCAAATCGTAATTAACCGTCTTGCTGAACTAAGAAGCATTGCAGGCAATCGTGTTGCGATCGCCACCTCGCGATCTTCATAAGTAGTCAATTGTAAAATAAAATCAAAACTTGCTGAAAGACAATGTTGCCGACTAAACCCAAAAGCAAACTAATTGTAAGTAAAGCGGAGCCAATCATGTTACCTGCACGTCACCCCTTTAATAAAACCTTAAATAAGCGATCGGTGAGTCAATTTGCTCACAAAGTAGGTGATTTCGCTGTCAAATATCCATTTTGGATATTAGTAATTGGTTCCCTTGGTATTCATACTGGGTTTATGTTGCTCACGCCCAATCCACTCAAGAAAACTGAAGAACCGCCTGAAGTGATCGTGCCAACCCTCAATCTGCCTCCCAAAAAGGTGGCGACGATTCCTAGACAGAATAAATCTTTGTTCGATAATTTATTTGTTAAACCTACCAATCCTGCAAATAAACTAGATATCCCAGTTAACAGATCATCGCGATCGCCCGATTTAGACACTTTTGATCGTGCGGATAATTTTCCCTTAGCTAATAATAATTCTGCCTTTTTCGATAATCTTGAAACCATCCCCCCCGCAGAGGAGAGTAAACCACGGAATTCTCCACCAAAAACGCAGCCTACCCAAACACCTCGTCCCGTAGATTCGGGCAAGATCGACAACACCGTTGCTAACAAATCTCCTAGCAGCAATCTTAAGCCTGAGTTACAGGGTAATGCGATCAAAGATCAACCAGACCCTAGTCCTACCCAAAAAGATGGAGTTGGAAAACCTGCTAAAAAAACAGTAATTGGCACTAATTTAGCAACCACTGGTCAAGATGAAGTGGTGACAACTAACTTGACCACTTCTATGTTTACAGATCCCGATATTTTGTCAAAAGGACAAATAGATCGGACACGCATTGCGGCGAAAGATGTGTTGATTAACGCGGATACAAGGGAAAAAGGCATAGAGTGGATTCCACCTAAAGTGACAAATATTGCAGGTAAAAGTGGTACGGTCACTTATGCTTGGCTGGTGGCTCCCGACGGCAAAGTAACCAAGAAATTTTTGGAATTTGAAAAAACAGTTGCTCCAGAATTAGTTAATATTGTTAGAGAAACGGTTAAAGACTATAAATTCCAGCCGATCGCTTATCCTCAAAGTGTTAGATATAGACTAGTTTTAGCAAAATACATTTTTCCGTAATCTTGAGTCAGGGTGAGTTCGGGATAAGGAGAAGGACAAGAAAGGAGAAATCGATAAGCTGAAAATAAGTAATTGGTGTTACATGGAACCCTCATCCCCCACCCCCTTCTCCCGCAGGAGCTACGGTGTACACACAAGTTGTCAGCTATAGCGCGAGTTACTAATGATCCCCCTCAATACCCCTTAAAAAGGGGGAAGAAGAAAATTTAATTTATTCTCCCCCCTTAAAAAGGGGGGCTGGGGGGATCTAAACCCTGAAACCTAGATAGAGAGACTTGTGTGTACACCGTAGCCTT
>DCSN01000182.1 GCA_002325645.1 Pseudanabaena sp. UBA1465 | reverse complement strand
CCGCCACAAGAAGGGTCGCAGGGCGAAGCCCCGCAACGGGTTTTATATTTTAATTTGTGGCGGGTTTGAAAACAAATTGCTGTAGGATCAATAACTGGCTCATTTTTGCAGTTTTTATCCAATTTTTCGATCTAACGACTTTGAAGCACTACCCCTAATTATTCACTGGGAAGGGAGTAATACAATAAATAGCCTTTCGATATCTTTAGGACTTACGTAAGAACCATAGGAATAGAAAGATTTTTAAGTTGGGATCTTAAATCAATACTACGGACAAAGTTGAGCAGAAATGGAGCCATAGGAGCAAAGCTTGTGGAAATTAGGATGAGATTTAATCGAGGTAAGGTCTAAGTCTAACAGGGAAATAAAGCGGTCAAGAAGATGTCGATTGAAGGCTAAGCGTTTGTAACTCGCCATCGAAAAAACAAAAGGTTTGTCTGGGTGATTTGCAAGATAGGTTTGCCAAGCATCAAGCTTTGCGAGATTTAAAGCCATCAAACTAGCATTGAAATCAAAATCAAGCTTGGTCAAATCACGGGCTTGGCAATCGGATAACCCCGTAAACTGCTTCGCATCACGAAAGATGAATTCAATCTGAAAGTGAGATTTATAGAAACAAAGAATGTCTGATGCATCAAGATTGATGTTAGTGGAAAACAACAAATCCCCACCAACACGCTCTGGATTACGGCGATTTCGAGAGGGTGTAAAGTGAAATTTGTAAAGTCTGAGATCTATAGAGAGAGATAATCAGACCACACAATAATTAACAGTAAAACCGATGAATATACGCAAAGAACTGCTCGATGAACTGCTGCAAGAATGCAAAACCCCACCCGACCTATTCGGAGAAGGAGGAATCCTCAAATAACTAACCGCCGCCTTAGTGGAAAGAGCATTGGAAGCCGAACTATCTACCCATTTAGGCTACGGTAAGCACGAACGTAGACCAGAAGGTCAAAGCAACAGTCCAATGGCTACAGCCAGAAAACAGTCCAAGGCAACTTCGGCGCAGCCGAAATCGACATCCAGCGCGATCGCCAAGGAGAGTTTGAACCACAACTGGTGAAGAAAGGGCAGAATCGATTGTCTCGACTAGACGAGAAGATGATTTCCCTGTATGCCAGAGGCATGAGCTTCAGTGATATGCAAGCGCAGTTGCAGAAAATGTAGGTCGTCGAAGTATCGCCAACGCTTATCTCCAATGTCACTTATGCGGTGATTGATGAAGTGAAGCAATGGCAAAACCGACCCCTTGAAGCCGTTTATCCCATCGGCTTTCTGGATTGCCTAGCGATCAAAGTTCGAGACAATGGTCGAGTGATCAATAAATCGTTGTACTTTGCCTTAGGCGTGAATATGGACGGGCACAAGGAATTGCTGGGGATGTGGATATCCCTCAACGAGGGAGATAAATTCTGGTTGTCCGTACTGACCTCTCCCCACACCCACAATAATTACCTATACCCACCATGCCGAAATACCGACAAGGGGCTTAAGCCTCTTCCCTATCGTTAACTTCATCAAATTTGAGTTTTCCTGTCCAAAAATTCTGTATTCTGGATCAACATCACTGATTTTATTTGTATCCATGTCTTCACTTCAGGTCACACGCGGCACACGCGACATTCTTGCTCCCGAAATTTATTACTGGCAGCAGTTAGAATCGTCGGCACGTCAAATCCTTGCCCAAGCCGCCTATACCGAAATTCGCACACCTATTTTTGAATCAACTGAGCTATTTGCGCGGGGCATCGGTGAAGCCACTGATATTGTTGGTAAAGAAATGTATACCTTTAGCGATCGCGGCGATCGCTCTCTGACTTTGCGACCTGAAGGCACGGCAGGAGTGGCGCGATCCTATATCGAAAACAAGTTATTTGCTCAGGGCGGTGTGCAGCGCCTTTGGTATATGGGCGCAATGTTTCGCTATGAACGCCCCCAAGCAGGTCGCCAGCGCCAGTTTCATCAGTTAGGAGTGGAGGTGATAGGTAGTGCCGATCCTCGTGCTGATGCCGAGGTGATTGCGATCGCTAGTGATTTTTTACAAACATTAGGTTTAACCGATCTTGTGGTTGATTTGAACTCAGTGGGCAGTGCTGAAGATCGGGTTGCTTATCGTGAAGCCCTTGTGGAATATTTCACTCCCTTTGGCGAAGAAATTGATGCTGATTCTCGCGATCGCCTCACCCGCAATCCTCTCAGAATTCTCGATAGCAAAGACAAACGTACTCAAGAAATTTCCCAAGATGCCCCCAGTATTCTCGATTATTTAAGTCCAGAGTCACAGCAACATTTTGAGCAGGTTCAAAACCTATTAACTGATCTAAATATTGCCTATCGAATTAATACCCGACTTGTGCGCGGATTAGACTACTACACGCGCACAGCTTTCGAGATTCAATCTAATCTATTAGGCGCACAGTCAGCAGTCTGTGGCGGCGGACGGTACGATCGCCTGATTGCCGAACTCGGCGGCGCGGATGTGCCTGCGGTGGGTTGGGCGATCGGCTTAGAGCGCCTAGTCATATTGATGCAACAGCTTGCCGAACAAAAACAAGCGGTGATCGATTTCTATGTCATTTCTAGAGGCGCACAAGCAGAAGCAAAATCTCTATCCATTGCTCAAACTTTCCGCAGAGCTGGATTTGCAGTGGAACTCGATGTCAGTGGTGCGAAGTTTGACAAGCAATTTAAACGCGCCAGTAATGCTAATGCCAAAGCGGCGATCGTCATCGGTGATAGTGAAATTGAATCGGGACAAGTGCAAATTAAGTGGCTAGAATCAGGTGAACAAGAAGCGATCTCGATCAGTGATCTCAGTGATAGTTTCGATGCACTGAGACAAAAGCTGTAATGGGCGGCGGCTTTTAATCCATTCAGTAAGATTTGGGCAACCGAATTGACGGCTATTTCGGTCGCTTGTTGTTTTACTTCTGGGCGATACCCTTGATAGGTGTAATCAAGAATGAAATCATTTTAGGCGGGTTCAATGCGATAAGATCGTAGTCCTTAGTCAAAATTTTGTCGCACATTAACCATGACCGCCAGTACCACACCCAAATTTTCCGCAGCCGAAATTAAAGCTGAAGGTTTAACCCTTGATGAATATCAGATGATTTGCGATCGCCTCGGTCGTGAACCCAACAAAGCTGAATTGGGAATGTTTGGGGTGATGTGGTCAGAGCATTGCTGCTACAAAAATTCGCGTCCGTTACTTAAGCAATTTCCGACTACAGGCGATCGCATCCTCGTCGGACCAGGGGAAAATGCGGGGGTCGTTAAAATTACCGATAATATTGCCATAAGTTTCAAGATTGAAAGCCATAACCGTCCTTCGGCAGTGGAGCCATATCAAGGCGCGGCGACAGGTGTAGGTGGCATTTTGCGTGATATTTTCACGATGGGGGCGCGTCCTGTTGCCATTTTAAACTCATTGCGATTTGGTGAACTTTCCGATCCTTGGGTACGCAGCCGCGTTAATGGCATTGTGAACGGCATTGCGGGTTATGGCAATTGTATCGGCGTTCCCACCGTTGGCGGTGAGGTTTATTTTGATCAAGCCTATAACCGTAATCCGCTTGTGAATGCGATGGCGATCGGGATTATGGAAACCAAGGAAATTGTCAAATCTGGCGCTTCAGGCGTGGGAAATCCCGTCGTTTATGTTGGTTCCACCACTGGGCGCGATGGCATGAAGGGAGCGAGCTTTGCCAGTACCGAGATTTCCGACAAGTCTGAGCAGAGTCGTTCCGCAGTACAAGTGGGCGATCCATTTTTAGAAAAAGCTTTAGTAGAAGCCTGTTTAGAAGCCTTCAAAACTGGTGCTGTCGTGGCCGCCCAAGATATGGGAGCCGCAGGTTTGACCTGTTCCACTTCGGAAATGGCGGCGAAAGGCGGGGTGGGCATATCGCTCGATCTCGACAAAATTCCTGCTAGAGAATCAGGAATGACTCCCTATGAATATTTATTGTCGGAATCTCAAGAGCGAATGCTGTTTGTCGCCCATAAGGGAAGAGAAGCCGAACTAATTGAGATTTTTGAACGTTGGGGACTTCACGCGGTTGTCGCTGGTGAAGTATTAGCGGAGCCGATTGTCCGAATCCTCTGGCATGGAGAGATTGCGGCGGAAATCCCTGCGACGGCCCTCGCTGACAATACACCGATCTATCATCGTCAGTTAGCGGATACGCCCGACTATGCGAAAAAAGCTTGGGCATGGGATGAGAAAGCAGCGATCGCGGCTTTTCCTGCAATTACTGCCAACGATGCACTATTGACATTGCTTGATACTCCTGCGATCGCCTCAAAAGCATGGATCTATCGCCAATACGATCATCAAGTGCAAAATAATACCGTCATCTTCCCAGGGGGAGCCGATGCTGCCGTGATTCGATTACGCAGTCAAGGGTTTGGTGCTGGCGAATTAAGTGCTGCTCAATGCCAGATTGATGCTCTCGCAGGGGTTGCTGCCACCGTTGATTGCAATGCCCGTTATGTCTATCTCGATCCTTACGAAGGCGCAAAACTAGCCGTTGCTGAAGCCGCTAGAAATCTTTCTTGCGTTGGTTCTGATCCCATTTCTGTTACTGATAATTTGAACTTTGGCAGTCCTGAAAATGCGATCGGTTATTGGCAGCTCCATGAAGCCTGTCGCGGCATTGCTGAGGCTTGCCGTGAGTTATCTACCCCCGTTACTGGTGGCAATGTCTCACTCTATAACGAAACTATCGACTCGGAAGGCAATGCTCAGCCAATCTATCCAACACCTGTAATCGGTATGGTGGGATTAGTCGAAGATGTGACGAAGGTAGTTGGTCAGGCTTGGCAAAATGTCGGTGATGCAATTTATTTATTAGGTAGCGATCGCGCTAGTCTCGCAGGTTCCGAATATCTCGCCTCAGTCATTGGCGAAGTAAATGGTCGTCCCCAACCCGTTGATTTTGAATTGGAGCGCCAAGTCCAATTTGCCTGCCGTCAAGGTATTGCCCAAGGCTTAGTAAAATCTGCCCATGATTGCTCAGAAGGCGGTTTAGCTGTTGCCTTAGCAGAATCTTCGATCTCTGGCAAACTTACGGCGCAGATTCAGTTATCCCAACCTAAAGATTTACATCTTTCTCAATTACTATTTGGGGAAGGAGCAAGCCGCATTGTCGTTTCTGTAAAAAATGGCGATCGCCCTGCATGGGAAACCTATCTCACCAGTCAGCTAGGAAATAATTGGCAACATATCGGCACGGTGAGCGAGGCTGCTAGCAATTTGATGATCGCTGTCAGTGGTAAAACGTCGATCGCTTTATCTCTCGCACAACTCAGCAAAAACTTTAATGAGGCAATTCCTAAACGCATGGGACATACTCTGTAATTGTTGTCAGCGATCGCCTATTCTTTGATTTGCCATGCGATCGCCCCATAAATCAAAATATCACCCCATTTAAAGTTTGGCTTTGGCTGCACCATAGGCGATCACTACCTAAGAGAATAAATTAACAAAATCCGTAGCTTTGGCGATCGCAATGTCCTGATATTTGACAAGCGATAAAAGATGTTTGTCTCCTGTGACTATATGGCTTGCCTTGCCGATTACGGCGCATTTAATAACCATTATGTATTTCACTATTTTTCGTGGACTATTAAATCCATGAATTCTTCTCTTTCTTCCTCTGATATCTTTTCCCAGTCATAGCCACGCTCTTTTGCGACAAGTTTTACTTTATCCGCACCATAGCTAGATAAGTCTTGCCATTGCTGCCATTGAGGAAGCAGTAGGAATCTAAAAATTTCTATTTTTTGCTCTTGTGGCAGTTGTTTCACAAGTTCTACAACTTGCTCGTTACTTAGTGTTAGGCTTGGCATTGATTCTAAAATATATTTTATAAGGCGATCGCCCCATGAATCAAAATATCGCTACCACCCTACAGATTATTTTCCTGAGTGTTAGATAATGTTGGAACCTTAGTGGGCTGGTTTTGTTGCGTCACTCTAATTAGGAATCTTAGGGCTTCGTTAACTGCATCAGCGTTTGGAAATATTGCAGCAACATCAGGTTCTAGACGCACAGTTGAACCACCAAAGCTTTTACGTCCTGAGCCTAGTTTTCTGACACGCAGACTTTTGAGGTCATATTCGGGTCTAAGGTCGTCTTCTAGTTCTAATTCAGCCTTCTTCATATGCTTCACGCTCCGATTTTGTAACTTCTCTGGCACTGATGATCCGAATTGATTCTCTTCTCTCTGTATAGGAAACGATTAACAATCGTCCTCGATTTGATTCGCCGACAATTAGATAACGTTCTTCGTCTTCTGAGTGGTCTAGGTCATAGAAGTCAACATAAAGCGGATCGTCAAAGATGGTTTTCGCTTCGGCGAAGGAAACTCCATGCTTTGCCAAGTTTTTGATTGCTTTGTTTGCATCCCACTCATATTTCATGAATTTATTTTAACAAGTATTGAAAGCGATCGCCTATTCTTTGATTTGCCATGCGATCGCCCCATAAATCAAAATATCACCCTGTTTAAAGTCTGGCTTTGGCTCTAAGTCATAGTCATCACAAATGGGCGATCGCTAAGGAACACAATTCACCCCTAAACCACGCATTTGCCGAATATGGTCATCTAGCGCCACTACAGAGCGCTTAGAGTCAACCTTGCAGACCTGAAGTATCCTAGCTTTTTTCATACATTTGCAGCTACAAAGCCAAGACACTATTTAAGACAATTCATCGCGATCGCCTTGCTAATTAGTGATAATGGATTTGGGCGATCGCAGTGATCACTACTTGATTAAGTACTAGATTAGTAACGCCTCAATTTTGCCGATAACTTCATCAATAATATTTACAGAAGCCTTCTCAATAAAATCTACCCTTCTCGCTTGCCAATCTAAACTCTTAATCTGATCGGCGAGAATTATTCCCTTCGTCTTAGTATCTGCGAGCAGAACTTCAAACTTCCATCTCTTAATTTTAGAAGTAATCGGACAAAGCAGAGCCAAGCTTGACTTTTGGTTATAGGCGATCGGTGAAATCACAAAAGCAGGACGATGACCAGATTGTTCATGTCCAGCCTGCGGATCGAAATCTAGCCAAACAATATCACCACGATCTGGAATGTATGGCTTTACCATGCTTCATTACCAACAGAAACACCTGTAGAAGTTTCTGCATGGAGATGTTCGGAAGTCATGCCATCCAGTAATTCGTCTAGGGTATATTTCTTACGCCGATGGGGTGTCAAAACAATCTTGCCATCAATAATATCAATATTGATTTCGCTTCCTGCCTGAATTTGCACCTGTTCAGCTATAGCTTGAGGAATGCGTACAGCTAAACTATTGCCCCACTTAGCGATCGCCGCAGTCATAAAAATATCCGTTAATGTATCTATATTGTATCTACATTAGCTCAATTTAAGTCTCACATAGGTACTATTGGAGATAAATTTACGATTTTTAGTTTAGAGGGGTTTAGAAGCGATCGCCCTGCCATATCGTGATGATCGGCATAGGCGATCGCCCACAATCTATGGCTTCTGTTCAGGGAACATACACTTATCAGAATCACAACCCGCAGGGCCCGCATCCATCAACTCACCCGAATCATAACGCAACAAACTTGCGTAAAAATCATCGGACTGGCGACGTTCTATTACCTCAGCACTGAGCTTCTCATAGGTAGCCTTATCGATTGGCTCAAAGGGCAAGCGAGGGAAAGTTTGCAGGTCATCAAAACGCGCCAACAGCGCCGCCGAAATATAACCCTGATCATCACGAATCGCTTCGTAAATCTTCTTCCCTAAAGGCTCGATTTCATGCTCTCGTAACTCCAAGGTTGCGGAAGTATTATGACGGGTGTAATGCTTCTGCACCTGCATATAGAAATCAAACTGCGCCATCACATCGAACTTGCTGATGTCTACCTTGTCCGCACCGTCAAGGTCAGCCCAAGACACGCTCACAGGAATCTCCACCAACCATTCCGTACATCTCGAATCGAAAGGATCATTGAGCAATTGTCCATTCTCATCCTTATCCGATTGTGAAGGAATGATGCTATAGCCATAGTCCATACAAGCCCGTGCCACAGGATCATCCTTACGGAAAGTAATCCGACGGATAAAGCGCTGTGCCTTCGGTGGATGCCATCCTGGGGAAGCACCAGTCAGTAAAGATTTCGTGCCTGCGGGTTGTGTTGTCGTACAACGATTCGGGCGGCGTAAGCCATGCGAGTCGCAATATTCCCAAACTGTCTGATGCACAATTTCACGCCAGCGATTTAGATAATCGGCTTCCTTCTCTTTGAAGTCTAGCCCCTGCACAGTGTCAGGACGACCCGACTCAAACCAGCGTAACCATTCCACGCCAAAGGCGTGAACAAAGAAGTCAAATAGTCCTGTGAAGGATACGCCCACAATTGGGTCAACTTCACGGCTAAATTGATAGCGTTCTTCGACAAAGCGATGATTGAGCAAAGCGGCAACTGACAAAGCACCTGCTTTAAATGCTTGTTCTTGTTCTTTGTGATTATGTGGATCAAGTTGATTTAGGTGAATTTCGGATAAATTACAGTGAAAATTTGCCCCAAGGATTTCACCACAGTTGTGAGCAACAATTCCATTAGCATCAAAACGAGAGACTTGTGGCACTGTGCAATCATACACAGGTTCAACTCCATCAGCAGTAATACCCGTAATCGTTGCCGTGAACCTCTCACGATTCATTTTGCGTGAGTAGTTGCCCAATGCTTCCTGTAAACGCGCTGCTTTCAGAGGATCTTGGAAGCCAATTGTGGTCGCAAAATACTGCAAGTTATCATTAGCAATCACAAGTTCATGTTGTTCTTTACACATGTAAGGAGCAAGTTCGCGATCGCTATTTGGCAACATGCGTACACCCGCAGGGCGGCGTTGTTGGTATACAGAAGAAATAATCCCAACACGAGCCAACATTCTCTGCACAGCTTTTAGGGTTTCCAGATTACTTTGAGCAAGTCTGATACTAACACCCTTTTCTTGCTTCCCTTGAACACTTCCATCAGCATCAAAAAAACCGCGCAAAAATCCACAATAGAAAGCATAACTAGCTTTCTCGATCGCAGATGACAGCACTTTGTTTTGAGGAGAAAGCCCAAATCTTGCGGCAAGGGTGGCTAGACCAGACGAGTTAATCACTTGATGCTGTAGCTGCTTGTGATAATGCCCTGTGGAGTTTTGTGACTCATAATTGGTGGCATATTCTAAGGTCTTGATTGCATAACTCGCCATTTCCTCCTTAGTCTCACCCCAGTAGCGCAGACAAGCTGCATCATTCCACTGAGTTTGATAGAGGCTACCATCACCAAGTAAATTGCCAACTAGCCAACCTTCTTCAAAACTTCCTTCGCCATCCCATGACTGGATTTCGCGGTGGTCATGGAGCAAAATGCGATCACCAATTTGGAGATCCTTGGTTTCTACCCATTCAGTATATTGAGCGTGCTGAGTTTGGGCTGTTACCTTGAGCAATTGATGATTTTCTGTCAGTCTTAAAGCAAAACCTTCCTTAGTTTGTAGACTCATAACAGGCTTATTACCTGTCAAAAAGAAACCATCAGCAGTTGTGCTAAATAGTTCTCCATTCACATAGACACCGACTTGCTTACCAATCAAATCACTAATCTGTCTTGCTCCATGCTCAGTATGAACCCATGTATCAGCAGTTAGACAGGGATTCAGAGCATAACGCTGTAATCTATGCTCTAGCTCATGCTCAGAGACTTCAGTCTGCTGCGATCGCAACCATTCTTTGCCTTCTCCTTTCACATAAGCAGCAAGGAAATCACGCTTGAGTTCGGGAGTTGTAATCAAGTCAGCATTAGAACGGGCGATCGCTTCACCTGCCCATTGAATTGCACCTTCACCAGAATAATATTGCTTGCGAACAGCATCAACACATTCTTGTTCAGTTGGTTTGCGATGGAATACTCTCGTGTGATTACTCATTCTCAAAGCATCACGTTCAGGATCAATTCTCCAATTACCAGCTTCATCCTGCTGCCAGAGATTATCCTTTGCGACAGAACCTAAAGCATCTTCAGACAAAAATTGTCTCATACCCGCACTGTTTGAAACAAGAATACCTTCACAAACAAACTCATGAATAGAAGCAACTTCGATATCATAAGTAGGTGCAACTCTTACGTCAAACTCAACTGATTTTACCTTTACAGGAATTAAATCTGTACACTCAGGAATATGTTTCTGAACTGTCGGTGCAATCATTTGCTTTTGTGCGCCACTCCAATGATATTGGTAGGTATTCACAATCGGTCTAACCATCTCTTTGGGGAAGCCATGATCCTTAAAGGATTGAGTACGAAGCCTTTGGCTACCAGCAAAGCGCAACGAGTGAGTAGCAAATAACTCAGAGATTTTGTCAAAGGCTGCCTCACCAACAGTGACTAGTTCACCTTCCCATTTACCTGTGCGCTTGCGCGTAGAATGGCACAACCGAGCCGTAATTCCAAGTGAAGCATAGACTGATTGAACTTGACGTAAGAAATCAGAATGTACTGACGCAACTAATACACCTTGGCTAAAGCAACCATCAGCATCAGCTAATCCAGCTAAGTATGCTTCGCGGATATTAGCAGTTGCTAATAAAATGCAGTCAGGGATATTAATGGAAGTAAAGGCTTGTTTGAATTGAGATAAATACTGATTGAGCGCACTAGAATTGAATTGCAGTTCAAAAGCTTTCGCTTTAGATTGTTCTGGTGTTCTCAGTGTGTAAGTATCTAATCCAAATAGCTCTCCAACAGCAATGAGTTTATCAATGATCTGTTGTTGATCTTCAGAAATTCGGAACCTCACTCGCCAACCGTCACTTCCAACCGAGCCGTCACCGTGCAAATAACCGATAAAATAGGCGGCATCTGCTGTAAGTGCAGGAATAGTGATGCGTTTAGCATTCGGAGCTAATGTTCCTTTGAATTCTGGTAATTCGGTCGCAGTACCAGTAATAGCTTTTGGTACAAAGATCAATCGATCGCCTTCCTTGAGATCTTTAGCTTTGACCATCCGATATGCGCCATACACATCTTCCAAGACAGCTACTTTATGGTCAGACGTGCATTCAAAATAGCCATCTTCGGTTTTAATTCGGCAAAGAGATTGTGTACCTTGATCAAAAAAGTTAGTAACTGGATAAAATCCCTTACTGGTTAGCACCCGATCGCCAATCCGAATTTTTTCAATCGGTACTAATCCAGATTCGCTGTGAACCAATGCCCCAGCAGGTAAACAACGCCTAATATTACCTGCCACGATACAAACTGCGGCTTCATCGATGAGGAGGCAGCACTCAACGGAGGTGAGTTGACGACCGATCGCTTTATTTAAAATATTGGCGCAGCGATCGTAAAGCGTAGGCAACTTGACAGGATTTGCCATGCCGCCAAAACCTTTGAGGGCTTCACCACTGGGGCGCACATCACTGATATCAACGGTGACTTGGACAGGCTTAGATGCATCAAACTGCTCATTGCTGCATAGTTCTAATAGTGATTGATAGGACTTGACCCAACCTTGACGACTATCACCAACGAAGAACTTAACGGCATTGTTGGCATAGTCAAATTCGACATTAGTATTGTGGCGGCGATCGCTAACAGGCGTTGCCCCGATCGCACCGACCACATTTACTTGCAATTGGTTACGGATTACGGGTAACTGGCTAATGTACTGCGGCTCTAATACGCCGCCAGTGCCCGATCCCTGCATGGCGAGATCCATCATCAAGCCAAACGATCGCCAGTCAATCACATTGGTGCTGGTGCAGTTGTAAGAGCCTGAGAAATTTTCGGGGCGATCGACCCAATCCGTGCCACCGACCCACAGCCAACGCCCAGAGGTGAGGGATTTAAGCTGCTTTTGCATCTTGTCGATCAAATCAGCTTGTTCTGGGGTCAGCTTGCCCAGCTTTTTTAAACCTGTGAGAGTGCGATCGCATACCTCTGCCCAACTTTCGCGCTTGTTATTATATTTGCGGCTATAGGTCCTGAAAAATACGGGATAAGCAGCAGGAGCGCTGTCGGGGAATCGAACCTCTTTAGAGATCAGTGTGATTTCTTGTACCATGAATGATTCTAAAATATTCTAAAATATTCTCACCTTAGCACATATATAGTGTTGCTTTAACTACAAAAGGTTAAAACAACGCTACTGATATTCAAAGTAGCGAATAAAGTAATTTAAAAATCAAGCGAAAAGTTGCCATAATCGCGATCGCGGCAAAGCCACCAACTCCGCAAAGCGCAAGAATCTCGATCCATTGTGGTAATTGCTGAAATAGGGGAATGATCTTAAAAAATTGGATACCAAAGACTGTGGCAAAACTGAATAAATTTACGAAAACAAATAGATCTTTATTGTCCAGAATTGTACTGATTCTTAAAATCACGACCCCAAGCATTACCGCAGCAAGAGTAATTAAATTAGCGGGAGTACCGATTAAGGTGATGCTGACTGTGCTGACTTGCCATAAAAGCATCGCCTCTACACCGATCAAAAAAGCGGCGATGAACTGGTTACTGATGGGGGCGGATAGGAGCCAAGGGGTTTTATTGGAGCGTGCAGCTACGGGTTTTGGTGGTGGTGCGATCGCTGCTGCTTGCGGTGGAGCAGATGTAGCAACAGGGGCAGGTGGTTGAACGATCGTATTTAAGTGGAACGAAGATTTTTGATGGAGTGCTTGCAGGACATCCGCCGCCGAATTAAAGCGATCGCTGGGGGCTGCCTCTAACATTTTATGTAAAACATTATTAAGATTAGGACTGAGCTTAATCAAGCGATCCCAGGTCCATCGGTTGTAATTCACATCAAATAATTCTTCAGGCTCTTTGCCTGTTAATAAAAAGAGACAAGTTACGGCAAAGGCATAAAGATCGGTGGCAGGAAATACAGTATCGCCACGCATTTGCTCAGGTGCGCCATAGCCAGGGGTGAAAATACCCGTAGACTTCTGACCTTGGGCAACTCCTGCCACTTGTTTCACCGCCCCAAAGTCGAGCAGAAAGTAAGCCTGATCGGACTTGCGAACCATGATATTCGCGGGTTTGATATCGCGATGGATCGAGCCTTTTTGGTGAATAAAGGTCAACACAGGCAAAAGGCTTTGCATGATTTCCAAAACATCTGCCTCAGCGATCGCCCCATGCTGCTCGACAATTTGCCCTAGGGTAAAGCCATCCACAAATTCTTGGACTAAATAAAAAAATTCATCCTGTCCTGCCTGCACCTCAAAATAGGCCAGCAGATCAGGGATTTGCGGATGTGTGCCTAAATCTTCTAAAACCGTTGCCTCGCGCTCAAACATTTGCTTAGCAATTACCATCTGAGCGCTCGTAAAGCCCACAGGTTGCAACAGCTTCACCACACAGCGTTTCATCGCAGGCGTATAGCGATCGCGGGCTAAGAAGGTCGCCCCAAAACCACCTCTAGCGATCGGCTTTTCGACGATATAGCGCCCACCCAGCAGCAAAGGCATCCCGCAGGTGGTACAAAACTTTTGGGTAACAGTTTTGATCGTATTGCCACTATCAAGGTCAGCAAAGGAATTTAAAGGCTTAATACAATTGGGGCGTGTGCAGTAAATATCCACTGTGCAAACGTATGAGTAAACATTTTTGGCATACTGTATTAGAGTCTACCTAAGTTTTCCCCTCTTGCGCCCATGAGTTCCAATTTTTTGCATCATCTCAACCCTGCCCAACAAAAAGCAGCCAGCCATCTTCACGGCCCCATGCTAGTAGTTGCGGGTGCTGGTTCGGGGAAAACCAGAACATTGACCTATCGCATCGCTAATTTAATGCTCAACCACGGTGTAGCCCCTGAGCAAATCTTAGCGGTGACATTTACCAATAAAGCTGGCAAGGAAATGAACGAGCGAATTCAATCTTTGTTGACACAAGAAATTGCTCAAAGAGAATTAGGTAAGGCTCTCAGCGAAATTACGGATTGGGAACAGGATAAACTTCGTAAAAAAGTTTACAAGCGCTATATCAATAGTTTTGCTCAAGATGGTCTATGGATGGGGACTTTCCATAGTATGTGCTGTCGGATTTTGCGGCTAGATATTGATAAATACAAAGATGCTAATGGCAGAAGTTGGGCAAAGAATTTTTCGATTTTTGATGATTCAGACGCGCAATCCTTAGTCAAAGATATTGTGGTAAACCAACTAAATCTTGATGAAAAGAAATTTGAGCCGAAGTCAGTGCGCTTTGCGATCGGCAATGCGAAAAACAAAGGCTGGACTCCCGAAGAATACGAAAAACAAAGTGATGATGCTCCCTATCGGAAACGGGCGATCGCGCAGGTTTATAATCTCTATCAAAATCAGTTAGCCACCAATAACGCCCTCGATTTTGATGATTTAATCTTTTTACCAGTGCGACTCTTTCAACAAAATCCCGAAGTTCTCAGCTATTGGCACGATCGCTTTACACATATTCTGGTTGATGAATATCAAGATACCAATCGCACCCAGTACGACTTGATTCGTTTATTAGCAACCAATGATGCTAAACCAACTTGGGAAAATCGTTCCATTTTTGTGGTGGGTGACGCGGATCAATCGATCTATAGCTTCCGTTCTGCCGACTTTACGATCTTGATGGAATTCCAAGAAACCTTTGGCGATCGCCTACCCGATGCCCACACTGGCACGATGATTAAGCTAGAGGAGAATTATCGTTCTGTCGCTAATATTCTTGAATTAGCCAATCAACTGATCGATCACAACTCGCAGCGTATTGATAAAGTCCTCAAAGCAACTAGACCCGATGGCGACTTGATCGAGCTATTTCGTGCCGAAGATGAGGTGGATGAAGCTCAATTTGTGATTGAACAAATCCGTCGGGTTAAAGCGAAAACTCCTAGCGCCAATCTCGGACATTTCGCCATCCTCTACCGTACTAACGCCCAATCTCGTCCTTTTGAAGAAATGCTAGTGCGTTGGAATATCCCTTACAAAGTCGTAGGCGGCTTACGCTTCTATGATCGCAAAGAAATTAAAGATATTCTCTCCTATCTACGTTTACTCTCCAATCCTGCTGATACCATCGGTTTGATGCGAATCATCAATGTTCCCAAACGTAGCATCGGCAAAGCGACCCTCGATAAGCTCCAACAAGCCGCCCAAGAACTCAGCGTCCCGATTTGGGAAATCATCAGCGATGAAACTACAGTCAAAACATTAGCAGGGCGATCGGCTCGGGGCGTTCTCTCCTTTGTCGAATTGATGCAAAAATGGCAAGCAAAAGTACCTGTCACCCCTGCGGCTGATATCATTCAAGGCATTCTGGAAGAATCAGGTTATGTCGATGAACTGAAGGCACAGAGTAATGACGAAGCCAATGATCGCATTGCTAACTTGCAAGAACTTTATAACGCCGCAGTTCAATTTGCGGAAGAAAATGAAGATGCTTCCCTTGATGCATTCTTAGCGAATGCCGCCCTTGCCTCTAGCCTTGATGATAGTGGCGATAATGCCGAGAAGGTCACGCTGATGACGCTCCATGCTGCTAAAGGTTTAGAATTCCCTGTTGTATTTCTGGTTGGTTTAGAACAAGGCTTATTCCCTAGCTTCCGTTCCGTTAACGACCCAATGGCATTAGAAGAAGAACGCCGCCTGATGTATGTGGGCATCACCCGCGCCCAAGAGAAGCTATTTCTGAGTCATGCCCAAGCCCGTCGTCTTTACGGTAATCGTGAATATGCCATTCCTTCCCAATTTCTTGCGGAACTGCCGAAAGAATATCTCACAGGACATGGCATCGATAAATTTATCAGTAAGGCAAGCCAACGCGCTGAAGCCACCAGCGTCAAGGGATCTCTGCGAACTGTTGCCCCTGTTAAGGCAAATACGGTTAAGCCTCGTCCTAGTGTCAATTGGCAAGTAGGCGATCGCGTAATACATGATAAATTTGGCGAAGGTCAAGTCGCCAATTTATTAGGCACTGGTGACAAGATGTATTTAGCGGTTGCTTTTGCAGGGCAAGGTAAAAAAATCATTGATCCTAAAATTGCACCAATTCAGAAGATTTCTTGACCTTGGGCGATTAGGGGCGATCGCCTTACAGCGCTTTGCTCTCAAATCCGAACCAAGAAAAAAGAAAAAATTTAAAAGTGTTGCGAAACAACACTTTTAAATTTTTTCTTGGGGGTTTGTTTGATCGAAAATTGCTGTAAGCGTCAGTAATTACACTCAAAATCAAGCTTCTCGACTCGCGGATATCACTTGGCTGCTCAACTTCTCTGGAACCTCTTGCAATCGATCAAAGGTTTTATTGAAAAAGCCCACTCCCATAGTTAGCGATCGCAGTTCTAAAATCAAACTCTGCATCTCTACTTCAGGGATATATGCTGAAACATGATCCCAACGTTGCCAGCCATCTTTTGCTGCATAGCCGAGAATCTGTCCGCGTTTACCACTGACTAAGCGCAATACGCTAGATGTATATTCATTGGGAATAGAAACTTCCACCAGATTGATCGGCTCTAGCAAAATTGGTTCACATTGGGGAATGCCTTCCTGCATTGCGAGTCTCGCGGCTTGTTTAAAGGCTTGCTCGGAACTATCAACCGAATGATAGGAGCCATTTGTCAGGGTGACAGAAATATCAACGACAGGAAAGCCCAAGGCTCCCTTAGTCAAATATTCACGCACCCCTGTTTCCACTCCTGCAATATATTGTTTCGGCACAACGCCACCCACAATCGTTTCCGCAAACTTGAAGCCATCGCCACGGGTTAGCGGTTGAATCTGTAAATAGACATCACCAAATTGTCCATGTCCACCCGATTGGTGTTTATAGCGCCCGTGGGAATTAGTAGCTTTGCGAATGGTCTCTTTATAGAGAACCTGTGGTTGATTTTTGGTCATTGGCAGATTGTACTTACGTTGCATCCGATCAAGAGCTACTTGCAAATGGATTTCGCCCTGTCCCCATAGCACGACTTCATGGGTTTCATTATGTTGTTCCCAACGCAGGGCAGGATCTTCTTCGCAGAGTTTATTGAGAACACTGCTGAGTTTTACTTCATCGTTACGCTTTTCGGGGGCGATCGCCGAAGCAAATACTGGCTCCAATGTTGGCGCGATCGCTAAAGGCTCAATGTTAATTTGAGCATTAGTTTGGTTAGTCGTTAAAGTGTCACCCGCTTTGATTCCTTCCATGCGGGCGATCGCTACAATGTCACCTGCTTTAGCCTCAGTGATAGATTGTTGCTGCCCACCCGTCAGGCGATATAAACCACCAACACGAATACCATTCAGTACCATGCCATCGGTGAGTCTGCCGAGCCATACCCGCACTAGCGAAAGTTTGCCGCCTTGGAGGGTGTAGTAATTTTTGAGAACTTGAACAACGGTCACATCTGTGACTTGGGGTGCATAATTTGCTAGTTGCGGACGTTGAGCAACGGTGGTTTCAGGATGAGGAGCTTCATTCAATAAAGCTTTGAGCAATGGGCGGACTCCATAATCCTGTTCCGCAACCCCAAAAAAGACGGGTACAATTTGGTCAGCGCTCAGTTCTTTTTGCAGGTCATCAATTACTTCTGACTGTGGCGGATTAATTTCTTCTAGCAGTTCTTCTAAGAGATGATCGTCAAAGTTGGCGATCGTCTCCAACATCTCTTCCCGTTCTACCTTTTCCTGTAGAGCAAGTTCCTCCGATAGAGCGATCGCCTGTGGTGCAGAATTGGGAAGATATTGATAGCCCTGCTCGGTAACGAGATCGATAAATCCTGTTAATTTTGTGCCTGTGCTGATCGGGTATTGCTGGGCGACCAGAGGACGGTTCGAGACAGTTTTTAGGGCTTGTAGTAGGGAATGGAAAGCTTGAGGATGGGCAACTTCTCCAGAACCTGCGCGATCCATTTTGTTCACAAAGATCGCGTGGGGAATTTCCCAATCATCTAAAAACTTGAATAGGGGGGCAAGGGTATTTACGCGATCGCCGTTCGGCTCACAGACAATAATTGCCATATCCACACCCATGAGAGCATGATAGGTTTCCTGAAGAAATTCCACCGACCCTGGGCAATCGAGAAAGTTAAAGCGCATCCCTTCATATTCGACAGTAGCAAAATTAACTTCCACCGTCATCGAGCGATCGCGAGCTTCTGTCGCACTATCCCCCACTGTATTCTTGTCAGATACTTTGCCCTTGCGCGAGATTGCCCCTGTAACAAATAAAAAACTCTCTAAAAGAGTGGTTTTACCACTTAAATAAGCCCCAACCAAAGCAATATTGCGTGTAATCGTAGTTTGCTTGCTATGCATAATTTTTAAGCCTCTTACCTTTTCTTTGATGGCGCTTTTCTAGTCAAGTTATAGAAATTATTTTTATAACTTACTTGATGCAAAAGTGCCATATAAAGATTTTGACCAATGGAAATTATATAGCGTTTTGTAATTGAAAAGAGCAACAGAATATGAAGATATCTATAGTCACTTCTTTAAGCTGTATTAGCTGGGTGCAATTAAATATAAAACCCATATAAAACCCATATAAAACCCAAAAATCTGAGGCACACAATGCATCACAGGCTTTTGAATTTTAATAATGATTAACTTATGTTTCTAGATATTGCTAAGTGTTGCTAAATGATCTCAATACTCGATTTATTTATTAATTTCTCTGAAAAAAACTAACTGGTTGTAGATCTAAAAGAGAGAATAATTACATTCTTTTTTTGAATAATAAAATTAAAAAATTGGCTAATTCTAATTTTGGATCAATTCTGGTGATTGGTTATGGCAATTCCCTCAGAAGTGATGACGGGGCAGGGTGTCGAGTGTCTGATATTGTCGCTAGTTGGGACTTGCCCTATGTGCGATCGCTAACCGTGCATCAACTTAACCCCGAACTTGCCGAACCGATCTCCCAATCAGAGTTAGCGATTTTTATTGATGCCTGTGTTAGCAGTAACGATCCGTCAAGTAAACGTAGAAAATCAGCACCCGTAGTCCAAGTCAAACGAATTGCTGTATCTAAACAACTTGGCTTTATGCCAGTAGCTGAACTTGGGCATCACTCCGATCCGCGATCGCTACTAGCCTTAGCACAACAGGTTTATGGTGAAGCCCCCGTCGCCTATTCCCTTTTATTGCCTGCGGTGAATTGGGAATTTGGTGAACAATTATCCGTCGTGACGCGCAAAAGTATTGAACAAGCCGTCGATTTCCTGAGAAACCTATGCACGAAATTAGTATCATCCAATCAATACTAGATATCGCCTTTGAGCAATCCCAAAGCCAAGGAGCAAATCAAATCCATCAGCTAAATTTGCGGGTAGGCACAATTTCGGGAGTGGTTCCAGAGGCTCTAAGATTTGCCTTTGCATCTTGTGTACAGGGAACGATCGCCGCCAATGCTAAGCTAGAGATAGAATGGATTAAGGCTATCTGTTACTGCCCTCAATGCCATGCCGAATTTACTCCCCGCGATTGGGTTTATATCTGTCCTCGCTGCGATCGCCTCAGCCATGAGATCCGCCAAGGTCGAGAATTACAATTAGTCTCTTTAGAGGTTTCTTAATATGTGCCAAGATTGCGGCTGTAGTGATATTCCTGAGGGAATGGTGAAGATTCATAGCCATGATTCCCATGATCACGCTCACGCGCATTCCCATGATCATGCTCATGCTCACGCGCATCCCCATGATCACAGGCATGAGCCGATCGCTTTAGAGCGCGATCGCCGCACGATTTCGATTACCCAATCAATTTTGGCGCAAAACGATCGCCTCGCCGAACGCAATCGTGGCTATTTCATGGCAAAGGGAATTATTGTGTTGAATATGCTTTCTTCTCCAGGGGCGGGCAAAACTGCGCTATTAGAACGCACAATGACGGAACTGCGCGATCGCCACAAATCAGCCATTATCGTTGGCGATCTGGCAACCGATAACGATGCTCAAAGATTAAGGCGATCGGGCGCAGAGGTAATTCAAATTACCACGGGTTCTGTGTGTCATCTGGAAGCAGAAATGATCGCTAATGCTCTCAAGCAAATGCACCTCGATGATGTGAAATTATTAGCGATCGAAAATGTCGGCAATCTGGTCTGTCCTGCGGCTTATGACCTCGGCGAGAATTTGCGCGTAGTTGTATTTTCTGTCACTGAAGGCGAAGATAAACCTCTCAAATATCCCATTATGTTCAAAACTGCGGATATTGTCTTAATCAGCAAAATCGATCTTGCAGAAGCCGTAGAATTTAATCGAGAACTAGCTTTACATAATATTCATCAAATTGCACCACAGGCAAAAATCCTCGAAGTCTCCTCAAAAACTGGATTAGGTATGGAAGATTGGTGTCAGTTTATTTGCGACTCTCTCGTGACATACCCGACACTCATT
>DCSN01000167.1:9543-16736 GCA_002325645.1 Pseudanabaena sp. UBA1465 | reverse complement strand
AATTAATGGTGAGCGCCGTAATAATTGGGTACTAATGCATGGCGATGAAATTGTTTTTAGCAGTGACAGTACCGCTTATTATCGAATCGAGCCAGAACCACCCTATGCTAACGGCAAGATTGATATTTTTTTAGATGGTTTAAAAAAATTAGCTAAGACTTATATTAGAGCGAAAAATTATACAGATGCGGCTGAGGGGACTCTTCAGCAAATCTTAGTTTTAACTGAACAGTTTTATAGTAAAGAGCATCCAAACACTGCTAATTGTCTAATTGATTTAGCAATATTTTATTATTCTCGAAACGATTTTGCAAAAGCAGAAACCTTGTTTTTACAAGCGATCGCGCTGCGACAAAAAAAATTAGGATTTGAGCATTTGGATGTAGCAAGTGCGATGCTCGATTTGGCTGCAATTTATAACGCTCAAACTTTTTACGAAAAGGCAGAAGCTATCTTTTTACAAGCTCTCCAAATCAAACAAAAAATATTGGGTGATGATCATCTAGAAATCTGCACAAATATGATTGATTTAGCTTCAATTTACTATTCTCAAAGGCGTTATCAAGAAACAAAAAATATCTATGAGCTTGTACTCAAAATTTATCAGCGATCGCTAAATAATGGACATCCCAATATTATTTTATTGCAGAAAAAATTAGACAGTATCAAGAAAAAATTACGTCCAAACTGGCGATCTTGGCAAGTTTTAATTCCTGCTTTTTTTGTGTTGTTAACTAGCGGTGTTATTGTCTATAATTTCTTTCTGCTTAAAACAGATCTTACCTGTAGCAAAGCTTTAACTAATGGCGTAAAGCAAACAGTATCTGCTGAAGAATGCCGCCGCATCAGTAAATAGATCAAACATGTATAGCATTTTCAGTCTAGTGAAGTGAAATGTTAAACTCTATTAACTTTTTTAAATTTTGAACTTTGAACAAACAAGATAACTTTTTAATGAGTTATTATAAACATATGATCTTAAGGCTAAGAAAATGGTTGCCGACATAGCTAGTAATTTTGGCGCTAATATCCAACTTAGTCTGCCCGATCCAAGTCAACAACACCTTTTCTTGGTCAAGTCTACCCATTCACTTTCTCGTTTAGTTGCCCTAATAAGTGCTAGAGGAGGTCAAGTTACATTTAAGGGTAGTAATTGGGTAATTGCCCAACTCACCTTTGAAGCAGGAATGAGCTTAAATCAAGAGCAAGGAATTGTTTTTGTAGGTGGTACTTTTCTTGATACAAAGAGATTTCTCGCTTTCAATCGACTTTTTAATGCCGAAGACCAAGGTAATGCCGAAGACCAAGTTCATCAAATTTAACTGGTTATCAAAAAGAGGAAAACATCATGGCAAGTGTTGGACAAGAACTTCTAGACGTTCCCCTTCCTGATATGGTAGCAAAGCTAGCGATGGGGATTGCGAATGCCCAAGCTGCGCTTGACAGCAATTCAGTCAGTACAGCCCAAATGTTAGCAGACACTGAAATTCCCGTCGTTCTCGCCGTCACGCAAACGATCGCATCGGATGGTACCGTCAGCTATTCTCAGGCTCCCCCAATCGAGGTATCCCTCTTACAAATAGGATTGCTGCCAACTTTCTATCAGTTTTCGGAAGCAACTATTGAAGTCACGATGGATATCAAGACAACCTCCAGTAGTGAAACCAATGTAAAAGTAACGGCAGAAGCCAAAGCTGGCTTCTCGATGTGGAGTGCCTCTGTCAAAGCTGAAGTTTCCCACAACCGCAAATTTGGCAAAGAAGTTAAAGGCACTAGCCGCCTATACACTAAACTCGTCCCCGTGCCTCCTCCCGCCCGAATCGAGCCGCGCTTGATTGTCGTTGATAATCGTCCCCAAGCAGAAGGAGGAGCAGGTGGCTAACCAAGTAAAAAATAGATTGGCTGATAGCCTTGAGTAGTAATTCTCTAGAAATAGGATGGGTGGCGCGAAGCACTGCCCATCCTATTTCTAGAATCCTGTATTAGTACCGATAATCTTGAAAATAGTCACATTGAGGCGAAAAATTGCTTTATGGCTTTCAATCTCACGCCCAAAAATTTAAGCGAACCTACCCAAGAACTGTTGGGAGCCGATCTGGCTGAGTTGATTACCAAACTTGCCGAAGCGGTAGCTGAAGGTCAAGCACGACTCGATCTTTCCTCAGCTCAAGTTCTTCAGGAATTGGCTCGCACTCAGGTCTCTATAGTCCCCAGCATCCGCCAGATAGTTACCGAGGAAGGGGCAGTTAGTTACGAGCAAGCATCACCAGTGCAGGTCAGTTTGCTAGAACTAGGAATGCTGCCGACTTTCTTCGCTTTTTCAGAAGCAACAGTAGAAGTGGCAATGGATCTCAAAGTCGTGGAGCAAATAAATAGTTCAGGAACTGTTAACTCTAGGCAATCACTGTTTGCAGCCACCAAGTCACTGCAAACTCAGAGGCGTTTGAACCGAGATGTGAGCATTTCTACAAAAATGACAGTTAAATTGGTTCCAGTTCCGCCACCATCCCGTTTGAATGTCATACTCAATGTTGAAAATCAGATAGGAGAATAGGAAAAGTAATGCTCTCTAAAAAAATAAATTTAAATAATCTCCTGAGCGAATTTGGCAAGTCCATGATTCAGGCTCAAACTCAAATTGATGCGGAAGCCTTGGAGAATTCCAACAGTGCTAAAACCTCACAAACAGGAATCGCCATCAGCGAGATAGAGTTTGATGTCAAAATGGTGATCGACGACGATGCCACTGGTGGTCTTAACATCCATCCCGTGAGTGGAGATACAACTCAACTGGAAAAGTTAAATCCAGGGGTCTTTTCAAGTATCCGTGCTCGATTGCTTGCTGTTCCTGATGAGACAGTCCGCCCTTCTATTCGTAAACCCAGTAAGATCAGGGAGGAAGTTCTTGCGACTCCTGATGTAGTTCGACTGCAAGAAATTTTTGGCAAGCTTGATGTAGATATTGCCTACGTTGCTGCTAAGAGCCGATGGCTAGTGGATATCAAAGAATCATCTGGGATAACTCTCCGCAGTTTTCAGGTTGAAGATATGCAGATTGAGCGCAAGTAAGACTTAATTCAAGGAGAATACAATGCTTAAAGAAGCGACTACTGATAAGACTGAGAGACAAATAATTGCAGAACTCGCCAAAGAGAACCGCAATTTGAGTGAGGCCGTTGATAATCTGAAAAAAGAATCCAAGATTTTGCAACAGAAAACTCAGGAAGCTATTTTAGAAAAACAGAAAGCACAGCAGGAATCTACGTCAGTGAAGAAAGAAATCTCAACATTGCAGCGAACAGTTACCGACATCCAGAAAAAGAACGCCCAGCTTGAACTTACAATCAAAAAATTGTCAGCACAAGTTAAGGAGAGTCCACTTAAGATATTGACTGTCGAAGAAGGATCGAACTTAATTAGCCAAACTCTTGAATCTCTCAGTACTATGAAGAACTTTAAGTTGGTAGATGCCAATATTACTCTCAGACTAGCAACTGCTAAACTTGGGGATGAGGGGGTTCTCGTCTTTCCTGAGCCAAGTACCACATTAGATAGCGCGACACTGCATGAGCTAAAGTTAAATATCCGCAGTGAATGAAAAATATTTTTACTTATGGGTAGATTTGTGATTCGTGCGATGGTTTGACGGGCTGTTGTGCAGATGTCTTGGGGCTTTGCTGCGTACTTTTATGATGTAAACCTACGTCAGTACATCCATTGGTGTCGCGTCACCTAATAACTGAGATGCGGGGCCTTGGTGCGATCGCGCCGCCGACCTTTGTTTAGATTTTAAGCTACTATTTTGTTGTGAACTATCAGAGAAACCGAATATGCAATTAAAAAGTGTCGTTCAGCCCTTTGGGGAAGTCAATGTTTATCCCAAAAACAATGGGGAAATTGACATCGTTGCAACGATCCTGATGGTTCCAGACATTGAGGGCGCAAGGGTCGGCTTAGCTTTAGATGGTTCAGCATCCATGAAAAAGATGTATGGCATCAGTGGCGTTGTTAGTAGTTTCTTTGCCAGTGCTGCCATCACCCAAAACGTTGTCGAGCCAGTGACCAGAGTTATGGTCAAATATCTCGCTAATTTTGCTGCAACGGGTAAGGTGGATCTGATCAATTGGGCTTGTGGTGCAGCAGGTGAACTCATTGAAGATTTAGGCAGCTTTAGTGGTGAAGCGATTGAGCAGTTTCCCATTCAAGGTCCAAAAATCCCTTGGGGAACAGGGACAAAACTATTACCACCTTTACGACATTTTATTAACAAATATAAAGATTCCCCTGCGATCGGGGTCAAACAACCTGCGGCAATTTGTCTGATTATTACCGATGGCATCATCGAAGATCTTGAAGATGTCAAAGAATATTGTTTCAAATATGCCCTAGAGATTGCGGATAAAATCACACCATTTATCAAGCTGTTGCTAATTGGTGTGGGCAAAGAGATTGATGAGAAGCAACTGGAAGAACTCGATAATATGTTTGAAGGAAGCTTTATCAAGGATGATGCAGGGCGTGATATCGATCTTTGGGATTATCAAGTTGCCGACGACATCCAAATTTTGGAACAGATTTTTAAAGAGTTTGTGTCTGCCGAAACGATTGTTACCAATTATGGACGGATTCTCAATCAGGAAGGAACAGTTTGCGAAGAATATAATCTGGGAGTACCTGCCTTAATGCGTTTTAAACTGCCTGCGGGTTCAACATCATTTACCCTAGAGTTTTCGGGTGGCAATGTAACACAAGATATTACGGAAGCTTTACCTAAAGACGAAGTGCCGCTTATTCCTCTTTCTCAAACCGAGCAATGGTAAAGATGTAGTAGACTTCGTATAAAAAAAGGTTTCACTAATGTTAGCGAATATTAGCGATCGCCTATATTTCTACTTGATTCCTCCTTATTTCAAGGGGGCTGCCCCATCTATGCAAAAATGCCATGCTACATGAAAATAATTCCGAGCTTAATGAATTAGAACGTGAAGTCAATGGTGAATTATTGAATAAATTTAGCAATGATATCAAAGGCTACCAGATGCCAGCGCATTTGGTAGCCGCCGAATTTGGCGAGGTAAATGTTTTTAGGGAACAGTTAGCATCAAACTCTACGACAACGGAATGTCGGGTATCCTTGACGATCGCCATGGAACCACAGGGACGTTTTGCGGAAGGTTGGCGCACGGGGTTAGCATTAGATGCTAGTGCTTCGATGAAGCGAGCCTATGGGCGCAAAGTAGAGGCAAGAGTCGATCCAGAACTATTGACCGACTATATCAAGCAAGGTCGATTACGCGCCTATATGGAAGATGGTGAACCAACACGGAAGATTGAGCGCGAGGCGTTTGCGGAAATTCAAAGACGTGGCTATGAGATTAACTACACAGAAAATATTTTGCAGCCCTTGGTGCAAAATTTCACGTCTTATTTAGCGGGAAGTTTAGATGGGACTGGCAAGACCTCGCTAATTTATTGGGGCTGTGGCAAGGGTGATGAAATTCAAGCTTTAGGTGAGTTTGATGCGTTAGGTTGTCAGGATTTAGCGATTACGGGACCTGCTAGTTTTAAACTCGGCAAGACGACAAAGCTCTTACCTGCGATCGCCTATTTTGTAGATCAATATCGTCGATCCCCACGAGGCATATATATCTTTTTGACCGATGGCAGAATTGATGATTTAGAACAGGTCAAGATTTATACCAAAGAATTAGCTTTAGAAATTGCGGTCGGCAAGAGAAATTATTTAAAACTAATTTTGATTGGTATTGGTAATGATATTGATCGTTACCAATTGCAGGAATTAGATGATTTTGATACGGGCTTAGATATCGATCTATGGGATTACAAAATTGCTAGTGAAATGCATAATCTCACGCAAATTTTTGCAGAAGTGGTTAATGACAATCAGATAATTGCCGCGAGTGGTTCTATTTACGATGATGCAGGAAATTGCGTCAAATCCTATGCTAATGGTTTACCCGCTAAGGTTGATTTTGTAATGCGTGATGATTCGCAATGGTTTGAGTTAGAGGTAAATAATCGACGTATTCGGCAATCAATAATATTCAGTGATGTCGCGATCGCACCTTTAGCTAAGAAAAAGCTATTCGATTTTGAAATTAAGGCAAGGGAAAACCGCAATCAAGTTTTGAGATCATCTTTTGCTGATCAATCTGATCAATCTGATCATCAACAGTCTCAACAAACTGCCGAGATGAATTCACCATTAAGCCCTTGGTGGAAATGGTTATCTGCTCTATTAATTGGTGCTGCTTTCCTAGGGACGATGATCGCCTTTGCTATTTTAATCAAGCAATCGGATGACAACAAGTTACAAGATATAGCTAACTTTGAAAATACTAGAAAAGTAGATTTAAATCCAAAAGCAACACCCAATAAATCAGCTTCTCAACCAATCACCAATCTTGATCAATCTAATCTCAACAAACCCGATAAAATTGTAAATAATAACTCTAGCAATAGTTCTAGCAAAAATAGCGGCAATTCAGCTAAAATATTAAGTATTCCTCAAAATAAAAAAGCTGTAAATCCTGCAACGACAACTAGCAATGACCTTCAGCCCAATAAATCCAATAGATCAGCAAATAGTTTGACCATTAATTCAGAGAATAATTTCCTAAAAACTATTGGGGATCTTATTGAAAAAACTAGTAGCAATACTGTAAAAAGTTCTGCTAGCAACCCTGCAAATAATAATCGCGATCGCCGCAATATTAGTACTTCAATTTTGCCAATTACCAATCCAGACTTAGAAGTGACGATCTTTTTTCCTTCCGATGAAGTCCAACTAATGCCGACGGAGGAAAGCAAAATCGATAATTTCTGGACAAAAATACAAGGGCGACGAGGAATTATTCAAGTCAGTGGTCACGCTGACACAACTGGAGATTATGCGTACAATCTCGATCTTTCCCAATCAAGGGCAAATGAAGTGGTGAAATTATTACGCGATCGCGGGCTTGATGATAACTATAAAATCACTTTTGAGGCTTTGTCTTGGCTACAACCATTGCGGAAAAACAGTACCGCTATCGACAATGCCTTTAATCGCCGAGTTGTCCTTCAGTTTAAAGAACAACTTAAAGAACAACTTAAAGAACAACGCTAAACATAAAAATTAAATACTCCCTTCCCACCCAAAGAATAGGTGCTACAAAGTGAATAATTAGGCG
>DCSN01000167.1:2851-9476 GCA_002325645.1 Pseudanabaena sp. UBA1465 | reverse complement strand
TTATTCACTGGGAAGGGAGTATGGACTTAAGCCCATTGATCATCAACTTCAGCAGCCACCACATCGATTGTAAAACCATAGCCGCTTACCGTTTGCCCAGCGCGGATTTTGCAGCCTTTGCGGATTTCGATCTGCCCATCCACCTCTACATCCCCTTCGATGATCATTAATTTGGCAACGCCGCCAGTATCAGCAACTCCACAAACCTTTAATAAATTAGATAGGGTGATATATTCCCCTGTTAGTTCAAAGGTTTCCTGAAAATTTCCTTGCATTACGATCTCTAGTTTCTGGGATTAGGTTAATTTGCGCTAAAAAGTAAGCATAATAGATGCAGTATCGCTAAATCTCGATCCTGCTAAAAATTAGTTCGTTAAAATTTCCATGAGTCAACTGTGGCAAGAGTTAGAGCGCGAAGTCGAAAGGCGGCGCACCTTTGCAATTATTTCCCACCCCGATGCGGGGAAAACTACCCTTACTGAAAAACTGTTGCTGTACGGAGGTGCGATCCACCTTGCGGGGGCAGTTAAAGCTAGGGCGGCTCAGCGTCATGCCACATCGGACTGGATGGAATTGGAAAAGCAACGCGGAATTTCGATTACCTCGACGGTGTTGCAATTTGACTATATGGGCTATTGCATTAATTTGCTCGATACCCCTGGTCACAAAGATTTTAGTGAAGATACCTATCGCACCCTTGCGGCGGCTGATAATGCGGTGATGTTGGTCGATGGGGCGAAGGGCTTAGAGCCACAAACCCGCAAGTTGTTTGAAGTTTGTCGGCTGCGATCGCTGCCAATTTTTACGTTCATCAATAAAATGGATCGCCCCACCCGTGAGCCATTGGAATTATTGGATGAAATTGAAAAAGAATTAGGGATTACTCCCTATGTGATGAATTGGGCGATCGGTACAGGCGATCAGTTTAAAGGTTTGTACGATCGCGCCACGAAGACAGTACATTTGTTTCAACGGAGCGCCCATGGACAACGCGAGGCAACGGTTGATATTTATCCCTATGATGATCCCCAAGCCATTAAATTTATTGGTGCAAATCTCTATAATCAATTGCTCGAAGATGTAGAAGTGTTTGAGTCTCTCGGTGCGGAATGGAATACACAAGATTTACATCGTGGTAAGCTCACGCCAATTTTCTTTGGTAGTGCCATGACCAACTTTGGCGTGGAACTATTCTTGAAATCTTTTCTAGAATTTGGCATAACTCCAACCGTTCACGATAGCTCAAGTGGCGAAGTCTCTCCCATTGATGAAGATTTCTCGGCTTTTGTGTTTAAACTGCAAGCAAATATGGACCCACGCCATCGCGATCGCATTGCCTTTGTGCGGGTTTGCTCTGGCAAGTTCGAGAAAGATATGAGTGTGACCCATTTACGCAGTGGTAAAAGCATTCGGCTGTCCCACGCTCAAAAATTGTTTGGTCAGGATCGTGAGGCGATCGATGTTGCCTATGCTGGCGATGTGATTGGTTTGAATAACCCAGGTATGTTTGCGATCGGTGACACGATTTATTTTGGCAAAAAACGTCAATATGCGGGAATTCCTTGCTTCTCGCCAGAATTATTCTGTACGCTCCGTAATCCGAACCCATCGAAGTTCAAGCAATTCCGTAAAGGTATTTCTGAACTACAAGAGGAAGGCGCAATTCAAATTATGTATTCCGTTGATGAAGCCAAGCGCGATCCTATTCTTGCCGCCGTCGGTCAATTGCAATTTGAAGTCGCACAATATCGCCTCCAAAGTGAATATAGCGTCGAAACCATTCTCGAATCAATGCCCTATTCGGTAGCGCGATGGGTTGAGGATGGCTGGGATGCTCTTGAATCTGTGGGTAGACTCTTTAATACAATGGTGGTCAAAGATAGCTTAAACCGTCCTGTACTGCTCTTTAAGAACCAATGGAACTTAAATCAAATAGAAGCTGATCATCCGAAGTTGAGATTAAAGGCGATCGCCCCAATTGCGGAGATAAGTGCTACGGATTCTAAATAATTAACGAGATAATTAATCGTGCAAAGCACGATTAGTCGCTTCAGCGCTGAGAGTGTCAGCTCATGGCTAACCTATAGCTATATTAAAATTTACAGCGCTCTGCGCTCAAATCCGAACCAATAGATTTTAAAAAAGGGTTGCAACGCAACCCTTTTTTAAAATCTATTTACGAAGCTTTAGACATTTGTTCTAAAATTCTCTGGACAATTTCAAAGCCAGTTAGAGATTGCCATACAAAAACACCAACCAACAGGGTATTGACCGCAATATGGGTGATCCGCGCCCATTCCTTGGCTTGTTGCAGTAAAGGTGCTAAAGCCGCCGATAAAGCCGCTAAAAATGTCAATCCTAAACCAGCGATCAAGTGCGCCCCGACAAAAAGCTTGCCATTATTGTTATAGGTCACAGCCATACCGCCGACAGCACCTGCCACCATCAACAATAAAAACACTGATCCCAGTTTGTGATGCAGGAGATTGTATTTCTTCGAGATCAGCGCTTTTTTCTCTTCTCCATCGGTACTGCGAATTCTGCGGTATTGCCACCCGACATAACCTGCATACAATGCCAAAATCAAGGTGAGCGTCATCAGAATGGGGTGAGCAAAAGTCACCAATGTTTTCAATGGTTCAGGAATTGCAATAATCATAAACTTGGTGGGTTATTTGGATTGAATAAATTGATTGACGTAAAGATTTCGTAGCAAATCTTATCTAATCGCTAACAATTTTAAGTCAATTAACGCGCTTTGTGCTGTGTCTAATACTTAATTTAAGCGATCGCTTCCCAATCGTTAAAGGTTGCAGCTTGTCCCCAGAGTTTGCCTTCTCGATCAATTACATTCCAAATAATTGCTTGATTGATATAAAAGCGATCGCCATTACTGGCAATCCGAATGCCGCGATAGGCACTAATATAACCCTGTGATTTAGCCTGTGCTAAAAGCTGCTCCCTTTCACTGCGTTCCATCGGCTCAGCCGTATAGCGGGACGGCGTTGAGGTAAAAGTTTGCCAATTCATTTTCCATAATTCGAGGGCTTGGTGATTGCCATAATTCAGCACTGGATCGGTTTGAGTACCGTGAGAAACCACTACAAAATCTGCATTAAATAATAAATTAGCGATCGCTAATGGGGAATTCTCAGGAGATATTTGAATTAATGGTTTACCAGTCCAATGCTGAAAGCTATAGCAAAGTCGCTGGATATGTTGCAGTAAGTCTGCTTGCAACCAAGGTTGAGATTGATCTAAGTTCACGATTTATCTGACATTAACCTTTTTAAATCTTACGGTAAAAATCCAAACATCGAGATTCCCGCTAAGCGGGAATCTCGATGTTTGGTAGTAGAATAGGCAACGCAAAGCGCCGCCTATTTTTACCTATTTAGGACTACGCGATGTTTTGGTTGAAATCTCGATTCCTCAGAGAGAAACCTCAATTTTCAACTTGTTCAAAAAGATCTAGACTATTTTTGCAATTAGCCACTACATTAGAAATGATAACTACTTACTATTTGTAAGGTTTATAGGGTTTATAAGATGTTGCAAGAGATTCAATTACCTGTTGTTGTAGACACTAAAAAGTGGACGATTCAAGATAGTGAAACGCTCTATCGTATTGATGGGTGGGGAGAGCCGTATTTCAGTATCAATGAAGCAGGGCATGTGACGGTATCTCCAAAAGGCGATCGCGGCGGTTGTATTGACCTATTTGAGATGGTCAATGATCTCAAACAACGAGGACTGCGTTTGCCAATTTTAGTAAGATTCTCGGACATCTTAGCCGATCGCATTGAGCGCATTAATGCGACCTTTGCTAAAGCGATCGCCCGCTATAACTACAATGGCGTTTATCGAGGTGTATTTCCCGTTAAAGTCAATCAGCAACGCCAATTGGTCGAAGAAATTGCTAAATATGGCAAGCCATTTCAATTCGGACTCGAAGCGGGTTCTAAGCCCGAATTGTTGATTGCCCTTGCGACCCTCCGTACTCCTGGCTCATTATTAATTTGCAATGGCTACAAGGATGCAGAATATATTGAAACTTCTTTGCTAGCAAGGAAATTGGGGCAGAACACAATCATTGTGATTGAACAGCTTGAAGAAGTGGAAATGATCATTCGGGCTGCTACCAAGTTGGGAATCGCTCCCGTGGTTGGTGTACGCGCTAAACTCAGTGCGAAAGGAGTTGGGCATTGGGAAGATTCCACAGGCGATCGCGCTAAGTTCGGTTTGAGTATGTGGGAAATCTTGGAAACCGTGGAACAATTGGAAGCCGCAAATATGCTGGATTCCCTAAAATTGCTCCATTTTCATATCGGTTCCCAAATTAGCAACATCAGTACCATCAAAGATGCATTAAGGGAAGCAGGACAGATTTATGTGCAGCTTGCGTCCTTGGGCGCACCCATGGGACATCTGGATGTGGGCGGTGGTTTGGGCGTAGATTACGATGGTTCTAAAACTAATTTCTATGCCTCTAAAAACTACAGTATGCAGAACTATGCCTACGATATTGTCGCCGCCATTAAAGATGCTTGTGGAGAGAAAGGTGTTCCTGTGCCAACCTTAACCAGTGAAAGTGGTCGGGCGATCGCTTCTCACCAATCAGTTTTAGTCTTTGATGTGGTCGGGATTAGTGGTACTCCTAATCAAGCGATCGCACCCCTCAAAGAAGATGAGCATTTAATTGTTCGCAATCTCTTTGAAGCCCTCGAAAACATCAATGAAAGTAACTATCAAGAGATTTATCATGATGCGGTACAGTTTAATCAAGAAGCGATCAGTTTATTTTCCTTTGGCTATCTCAGCCTCAAGCAACGCGCCAGAGTTGAGAGACTTTTTTGGGAATGTTGCGATCGCATTCTCCAAGTGACACGCCAACTTAACTACGTTCCCGATGATCTCGAAGATCTAGAACGAGCCATGGCACTTACTTATTATTGCAACTTCTCTGTATTTCAGTCTGCTCCAGACAGTTGGGCGATCGATCAATTATTCCCGATCATGCCAATCCATCGCCTCAATGAAGAACCTAGTTGTCGTGGGACAATTGCCGATCTTACCTGCGATAGCGATGGTAAAATCGATCACTTTATCGATTTGCGCGATGTCAAATCTGTTCTCGAACTACATCCCTTTATCGCCGAAGAACCCTACTATTTAGCGCTCTTTCTCGGTGGAGCCTACCAAGAAATTCTTGGCGATTTACATAATCTCTTTGGTGATACCGATGCTGTGCATATTCATGCAACATCGAGTGGCTATAAGGTTGAGCATGTGATCAAGGGTGATTCGATGACGGAGGTTCTGCAATATGTGCAGTATAGTCGTGATTCGATGCTAGAAAATATTCGTCAAGAAACAGAACGCGCTCTGCAAGAGAAACAAATCACTTTGGATGAAGCAAGGCTGTTTTTACAAAAATATGAGCATTGCTTAAACGGTTACACCTATCTCAGCTAAACTACAGCGCTTAAATCCGAATTAAGAAAATTTTTAAAAGTGTTGCTTCGCAACACTTTTAAAAATTTTCTTATTGCTGTAATTGATAAAAAAAGCGCCGCTTTTTTTATCAATTAGAATCTTTTCCCATTGATTGATTTAGAGTTTTTAACTCTTGTAAAATCTCTCGTAAAAGCCGATTAGTCTCATTTTGGGTGGTTTCTTGCACTTGAATTGTCACCTGCTTCATTTTCAAAACATCTCGCGCAAATCTGGATACCTCCGTCGGATGAAATAACAAGGGTTCGCGATCGCTTTGCCGCAATTCTGGATTAAGTCTTTGCGGATCGTAGGGTAAATTTAATAATCCTTGATTGGGATCAGTATTGGCATAGCGATATACCGAAGCCCGCGATCGCCCCAAAGCTTTTTGGATTTTTTCCACATCCATAAGCTCATAATTATGATCAGAGGTCAGTTCTGATGCTGAAAATGTAAGACTCATTGCTAATTATTCTATAACTACTGACCAGTATAGTCTCATTTAGAGTCTATTAGTCTTGCTCATTAGGGACTTGCGACTTAATAAAGTACCAAATATAAAACCAGCATCGTTGGGGGTGGTAAAGCCGCTCCAACGATTCTGGAAAATCTGGATTAGTATTGTATTTTCTCGTAAGTGCCTTAGGACGACAATTTTGCGGCTTTTTGGAGAACAAACCCATCAACTGCTTGAATGGCCATATCCATATCATCAAGTATGTTCAATGCTTTTTCTAAATCTTGCTCCAGATTTAACCCTTCAATTTGCACCGCTAAATCCCGCACTTGTAAAGCTCCCACATTACTGCTAGAACCCTTCATGTGATGCGCTTCTTGACTAATTTGTAAAAGATTATTATTGGCGATCGCCTCACGCAATTTTTCTATTCTTTGCGAAATATCTTCCACATAAACCTGTAAAACCTCAACTTCAAACTCTATATCACCTTCTGATATTTGATTAAGCTGCACTAGATCTATAGGAGAGTTGGTGTGCTGATTCATGGATCTATAGACTAAAAAATCTAGAAAATAAAGAATATACTTTGCAATTTCCCTTTAAGTAGTCGGGCATAATTAAAAAATAAGATCTAAAACCTGTGGCGCACGCTGTGCGTGCGCCACAGGT
>DCSN01000167.1:1328-2812 GCA_002325645.1 Pseudanabaena sp. UBA1465 | reverse complement strand
CACAGGTTTTAGGGTTTTATATTTAATTGCGTCCAGCTACTTATTTATAATGGTTTTATATTGGCGATCGCAATATCGATGTTAGAATAAGAGGTAAATGTAAAGATTTGCAAAGCCAACTTTTTGTTCCTTTTTATTTAAAATTCACTAGACAAGACGAGTCATATCGACCATGCGTATCATTTTAATGACAGGAAAAGGCGGAGTTGGTAAAACCTCCGTAGCAGCAGCTACAGGGCTACGCTGTGCTGAATTGGGTTATAAAACACTAGTTTTGAGTACCGATCCTGCTCACTCCCTCGCCGATAGCTTTATGGTCGAGTTAGGGCATGATCCTAGGGAAGTTCGTCCCAATCTTTGGGGAGCAGAATTAGATGCTTTAAGAGAACTAGAAGGGAATTGGGGCGCGGTCAAGCGTTACATTAGTGAAGTTCTCCAAGCAAGGGGGCTAGATGGAGTTCAGGCGGAAGAACTGGCGATCTTGCCAGGGATGGACGAAATTTTTGGATTGGTGCGTGTCAAACGTCACTACGACGAAAAAGAATTTGATGTACTAGTGATTGACTCTGCGCCGACAGGTACAGCGCTCCGCCTATTGTCATTGCCTGAAGTCGCAGGTTGGTATATGCGGAAGTTTTATAAGCCATTGCAAGGAATGGCTCAGGTGTTAAATCCAGTATTCGAGCCACTTTTCAAGCGCGTGACGGGTTTCTCGCTACCGAATAAAGAGGTAATGGATGCACCCTATGAGTTTTATGAAGAATTAGAAGCTCTAGAGAAAATCCTGACGGACAATACCACCACCACTGTCCGATTGGTAACTAATCCAGAGAAGATGGTGATCAATGAGTCCTTAAGAGCGCATTCCTATCTCAGTCTCTATAATGTGGCGACAGATATGGTCATCGCCAATCGGATTATTCCTGAGGAAGTCCAAGATCCATTCTTTAAGGTTTGGAAAGATAATCAGAAACAATATTGCGAACAGATTCACCGCGATTTCCATCCTTTACCCATTAAACAAATTCCGCTTTATGCTGAGGAGATGTGTGGAATTGCGGCCCTAGAGCGCTTAAAGGAGACTCTTTACGGTAACGAAGATCCTTCTCAGGTCTATTATAAAGAAAATACGATGCGTGTGGTTGAAGAAAACAAGCAGTATCGTTTGGAATTGTATTTGCCTGGAGTTCCGAAAGAAAAAATTGAGTTAACCAAGACTGGTGATGAGCTAAATATTCGGATTGGCAATCATCGTCGCAATCTAGTTTTACCTCAAGCTTTGTCAGTTCTCCAAACATCGGGCGCAAAGATGGAAGACGATTATCTCAAAATCAGCTTTTCTTAAATAACTGATGTTATGTGAAACCCTCATCCCCTTCTCCCGCAGGAGAAGGGGAGCAGAACCTATATTTTTCTTGCTCTCCTCTCCTGCGGGCTACGGTGTACACACAAGTTGCCAGCTATAGCGCGAGTTACTAATGATC
>DCSN01000167.1:0-1225 GCA_002325645.1 Pseudanabaena sp. UBA1465 | reverse complement strand
ATTCTCCCCCCTTTTTAAGGGGGTGCTGGGGGGATCTAAACCCTGAAACGTAGATAGAGAGACTTGTGTGTACATGGTAGCTCCTGCGGGAGAGGGGCTAGGGGTGAGGGCTTTAGAAACTTCAACGTAACACCAGTTAAATAAAAAGGTTTCAGGGACTGCCATTCCAAGTAAGGCTGCTGCAAAGCTCTAATATACAATTTGAATTTAAGAGCAAATTGATTGAGCTTAGAATTGGTAGTCCTAAACAAGTAAGGATCTCTAGAAAGCTTTTGAAGCAATGGATACATGGTTTGCAATCTAAAATCTCAGGCACAAGTTTTTATTGTAAATAGGCTGGCAGATTAAGTTGTACCGTCGATTTATCGGTTATTAAAGCCGACTTAATCGTCGAACTTGAGGGATTTCTCAAAAAGTAAAATCCCTCAAGTTCTTATACGACAAGACTTGTAGAGATCCTTACTTGTTTGGGACTACCAAAAACGCTATGTTTATCTTAGTTCAGCAACGAAGCGATCGCAGCAATCGCGTAACCAATAGGTATAAGATTCGGGATGTTGCTGAATATCAACTTGTAAAGTTTGTAAATCTATCCATTTCCAAGCTTCTGCTTCTTCAGGATTGAGAATTGGTTCGCGATCGCTATATCCCACAAACACATGATCAAATTCATATTCGGTTAAATCATTATCTAATTTTGCCTGATAAACAAAGCTAAATAATTCCTGCAAATCACAGTCAAAGCCCATTTCTTCTTGCAGACGACGATGTGCGGCGAGCAAAGTTGGCTCGCGATCGCGGGGATGGCTACAGCAGGTATTTGTCCAGAGTCCACCTGAATGATATTTATGTTTGGCACGCTGTTGCAATAATAGCTGCCTCTGTGAGTTCAATACAAAAATAGAAAAAGCTCGATGTAATAAACCATCACGGTGCGCTTGTAGTTTTTCGGCAACCCCAATTTGGCGATCGCTGGTATCCACTAAAACAACTTTTTCTTCTAAGAGCGTATTTAATTGCGCCGTTACAGTCATGATATTTATAAAAAATAATATTTAAGAAGCTTGATTTGCAAGCTTTTTAAATATTATCTGGTTTTGTTCAGCGCATCATCTGCGATCGCTTAACTAATCGCCCCTAATCTCAGCAAACCAAAAATCGTTACGAATATTAGCTAAAATGTTGCAGTGCTACAATTGATTAGCGATCGCTCAAATTAACCAGC
>DCSN01000061.1:7234-8884 GCA_002325645.1 Pseudanabaena sp. UBA1465 | reverse complement strand
GCGCCATAATCATTGCGGGCTTCTTGTTCATAAGCATTAACTAGAGCCGCAGGCGCATCATCAGCATAATTCTCTAAAATAGTTTGGATTGCTAAATAACATCTGCCAAAATCAGTTTCATAAAGCTCATGAATTAAACGTGGCAGATCGGGGAAAGTACTGTAATTATGAACTGGGACAAGAGTGGAAGGATGATCGATTAATGACTTTTCTAAGGATTCTTGCACATCCGCAAAGGCGATCGCCCCTTCTTGAATACCTTCTTCCGCTAACATCCTAATCCCGCGCAACCGAAACACCAAGGACACAGGACAGCGCGATATCGCAGGAATTGCAGCATAATATTTGGCATCGATTAAATCTTGAATCGATAAACGGCGGGCGATCACATTACGATTTTGGAGCAGAGCAACAACCTTATCCATTTGCGAAAAATCTTTAGTTAATCGACAAATAGCCGTGATCGCGGCGCTAGAGATTGGCAAGCTCTCATCTTTTACAAATTGCTGAATCTTCGCGATCGCAGGTTGATAATCCAACTTTGCCAATGTCTGAATAATCACGCGATAAGTTTGGTCTGACCGATCTAATAATTGCGTAATTTCTTCTAAAATCTGGGGATCTTTTGTGCCAATTTCACCGATCGCCCAAACTGCATTTTCTACCATAAAGCAATCTGGATCGGCTAAACAATCTCTTACTACTGGCAAAGCTGACTCAGCTTGCAGACGACCGAGCGTTTCCACCGACTTTCGGCGGACAATGCGATTATCCATTTCAGGATTAGTTTCATGAATCGCTCTGACTAAAGCCGCGATCGATTTTTCGGAATTAAAATTTACTAAATGCGAAGCGGCAATATAGCGAGAATCATCTTCCCCAATCTGATCTTGCGGGGTATCTAAAACAGCGATCGCCTGATCTTCTGTCAAATTAAAAAGGCTATAAAAACGTTTATCCATAATTCTGTAATTATATCAATTTTCCATCCAAAAACAAAAGTAGGGGCAATTCATAAATTGCCCCTACTTTTGTTTTTTAGCAAGCAAGGCTTACCGTGAGAATCAATTAGGAAAGAGAATTGATTGCATAGTCAAGCAATGCATTGTACTCGGTCAATGCTTGTGCAGACATGTCACGAGGTGTGCAACCACGGGTACGAGCATAGCTCAAAGCTTCTACATAAGGAGCGGTAGGAAGGCTCAATGCACGATAAACTTCGCGCTGACCTGCAATACCCCACTCATCCAAAGGACCGGTACCGCCAACAACGAGGCTGTACTGAATCAAGCGCAAGTAGTGCTTGATGTCACGAGCGCACTTTGCTTTGAAAGTGTCGTTCGAGTTTGCTTCGCCAGAATTGTTCAAGTAAGGATACTTTCTGATACAAGCGTCGTATGCTTCTTTAGCAACGTTGTCAAGATTAGCAGCTAGCTTTTCAGCAGCTTCTAAACGAGCAGCAGCACGTTGGATAGAACCTTGTACTGATTCGAGGTCTGAGGTGCTAGGAAAACGTCCTGCTGCATCAGCAGAGGCAATAACGGTAGTAACAACGGATTTCATTTATTAAATCTCCAAACTGGATTCTTTTTATTCAGTGAGCTTAGTTTTGGTTCTGGTCAATCAAATCTCAACCAGCAAATCGTAATT
>DCSN01000061.1:249-7176 GCA_002325645.1 Pseudanabaena sp. UBA1465 | reverse complement strand
ATTAGCAATCAATCAATTAGCTAAGAGCTGCGATTACGCGATCGAAGTAGCTGGAAGCTTCAGCAACCAAGGAAGCACAACGATCTTCGGTTACGATGGAACCCATCTTGCGGAGTTTTGCACCTGCGCGAGCTTCGCTAGGGGTGTCTTGAATGTGAGCAGCAGCTTGTGCTTTCATGATTTGGACTGCACGTACTGTGGAGGTTGTAGGTACGCCCAAAGCAGCGTATGTTTCTCTCAAACCGTTCAAGCAACGATCATCCAATACGGAAGAATCACCAGCCAACAAAGCATAGGTGACATAACGTAGAACGATTTCAGCGTCACGCAAGCAAGCAGCCATGCGACGGTTAGGATAGCAGTTACCACCAGCTTGAATCAAGCCTTGGTTTTCGCAAATCATACCTGCTACTGCGTCAGAAACCATGCAGCTTGCATTGCTAGCGATCGCGTTTACTGCATCCAAGCGACGGTTGCCGCTAGCTACGAATGCTTTAAGAGCATTGATATCACCGACTACAGAGGTGCTAGCATCAGCTGAAACTACAGCTCTAGAAAAAGCGTCAAGCATTTAATAGCTCTCCTTAAAAATAGTTATGTTATTTAAAACGTTGTTTGCGCTTGTGTCATTCACAAGACATATAGAACATAAAAGATCGGAGTCTGTTTAGTCTCATCTTTTGTAAAGTAAGTAACAATCCTTTACAAATCAGTCGCAAGAGATACAAATTTGAAACCCATTGATAGGGTTTCGGCGCGAAGCGCTGCAACCCTATCAATGGGTTTTATAGTAAATTTTCCATAGCTGCACCCACTACTCGATAGTCGCGATCGCCTCTCAGTTCCACTATTGCTTCTTTGGCTTCAGGTGTATCGAATTGGGTCAGGGCATAGGCAACCCGCACACGAATATATTCAAATTCTGCATTTTTAAGCTCTAATAACTTTGATAGGGCTTTGTCTGATTGATCAGAACCAGACAAAGAACCTAAGCCATCAATACAGGCTTCTTGTACGGCGGCATCTTCGCCAGCTATACCCACACAACATATTTCCCATATCTCTGGATAGCATTGCATTTCTACTAGAGCCGCTAAAATGCTGCGCCTTACTAACCAGTGATCGTCTTGGTGAAATGCTAGGACTAAGTGCGAAGCGGATATGCGATCGAATAAAGAAATAGAGTTGGCAGCTTCAGCCCGAACATTTGGGGTATTGTCATAGCGCATAATTTGCAGTAGCGCCGCAAAGGATTCGGCATTTTTTTGTCGCCCTAACTCTCTTGCCACAAAAGTACGCACCAAAAATTCAGGATCTTTGACATGCTGGAGTAATAAAGGGATTGCTATTTCAGCCGTAAAATCTTTGAGTGCGGCGATCGCTTTGATCCGATACTGAAAATCAGAATTTTGCAAATCAATTTTGATTTGGAAAAGATCCATAAATTATTAGGAGGTAAGGATTTTTTAGGTCGTGTGATTAATTAATTTAAGCCTAATGCGATCGGCTAAACTAGCTTAAAGCTAAATTTTCTGCCATTTCACTCACCCTAAATTTAATGCCTAATCCTCAATTAAGCGAAAAAGTTCTTGCATTGATTAAAAAATCTCGTATCGTCAGCTTCATCTCTTGGCAAAATATTTATCCAGATCTTGCCATTGCCAAATTTCAAGATGCCGACGATCAAGGGCGTTATCTTACCGATGAAGATTTAAGTGATTTACAAATATTAATACCTGCGATCGCTACAAATATCCCAACAGTAAGATTATTGTCTGCACAAGCACCACAAACTGTTGATGAGGCGCGACAACAAGTATTAGCAACCTTCCCGAAAATCACCCAAGAAGGGGGTGGGCTTTATCCTGCGGAACGAGCAAATGCTTGCTGGCGGGACTTTTGGCACTTTCTGCGCTGCATCACCTACGGTATTGCGGGTCAGCGTCTTGATTACTTAAATGCTGAGGGGCTGAGGTATATGCAGGAGCTTTATCAAGAGCTACAAGTACCTATTGATGCTATGATTCTTGGCTTATCATCCATCAAAATTGCTAGTCTTAAAAGACTCGACCCAGAGCTTCAAAATGAATTAGCACCCTATTTTGATCGTCTAATTGAAGAGCTAAAACTTTTTGAGTCGGCTTAATTGAGCCGATGTAACCCGAAAATTAGATATCCTTAACAAATTTATATTATTTCCCTTTTGCCTTTCTCCTTTTTCCTTATCTAACAAGTCTATGTCAGCATCCTTGCGAACCCGTCAACATCATTTAATTCAGAAGCTAGCAAACTGTATTGAAGAAACATGGCAAAAAAATTTAGATCTTGAACCATATCTTATCCCCGAAGATCTAGGCTACATTGAGGGGAATTTAGAAGGAGAAAAATTAATCATTGAAAATCTTTGTTATCAAACCAAACAATTTCGCAAATTACATCTAGAACTAGCTCAGGTGGGCAATGGTTTGGATATTCTCCATTGTGTAATGTTTCCAAATCCTGAGTATGCCTTGCCTATTTTTGGGGCAGATATAGTTGGAGGACGTGGGGGGATGATTAGCGCGGCGATCGCCGATCTATCACCTAGCAATCGCGAAAAATCTTTACCTATTAATTACCAAGCGAGATTGGCTAACTTAAAAAGCATAGAATTTTCACAGCCCCGTGCGTTACCCGAATGGGCTGATATTTTTTCTGAATTTTGTCTGTTTATTCGTCCTACTGGTGTTGAAGAAGAGCGGGCTTTTTTACGACGGGTTCAAGATTTTTTGTCGATTCATTGCCAAATCGCCACCAATTTAGAGCCATTAACTTCTGATGTTGAAGTTGCTAGTGCGATCGCAGGTCAGCAATATTACTGCACCAAGCAACAACAAAATGATAAAACTCGTCGAGTTCTCGAAAAGTCCTTTGGCAAAGAATGGGCGGAGCGCTATATGACTTCAATGTTATTTGACTCAATCGCTTGATTGTCGCTTGATTATTTTTCTGGATATTTCATGAATGCAAAGCGATATAAGCGTAAAATTAGCTTGTGCTTGAAAATGAGTAACTTATGCCTAAAAATAAGCGGTCTAAATCCAACAAAAAAAAGCAGAAAAATGCCGTAAAACCCCTGTTTTCCTTTAAAAACCACGAGCAAGCTGAGTTATTTCGACAACGGCAATGGGTTAAACTATTTGCCGAAGTTACATTTAAAATTAGGCAACATTTAAAATTTAAAGAAATTTTAAATGCAACGGTAACTGAAGTACAGCGAATTTTGCAAGCCGATCGCGTACTGATTTATCAAATTTTCCCCGATGGCACAGGGCGGGCGATTAGTGAATCCGTTTTACCCAATTATCCAAAAATTCTTGATTTAGAATTTCCTGAAGAAGTATTTCCCACTGAATATCAACAACTTTATGCTATAGGTAGGGTAAGAGCGATCGCGGATGTTAGCGCTCGCCAAGAAGGTTTATCTGAATGTCTAATTGAATTTGTTCATCAATTCAATATCAAGGCAAAGATGATCGTCCCCATTTTGCAAAATCTGAATTCCCATCAACAAAATGAAATAAGTTCGCCCAATCAATTGTGGGGATTACTGATCGCACATCATTGCGATCGCCCTTACAAATGGCTGGATTTTGAACTGGAACTGATGCAGCAACTTGCCGATCAGATCGGTATCGCCTTATCTCAAGCCCAGTTTCTAGAACATTTAGAAGAAATTGTCGAAGTTCGCACTGCGGAATTACAGGAAGTCAATCATAATCTTCAGCAAGAAATCAACGATCGGAAACAGGCTGAAACTGCACTAAGACAGAGTGAAGAGCAATTAAGATTAATTACTAATGCCTTGCCAGTACTGATTTCCTATGTAGATGAGAACCAGTATTATCGATTTAATAATAAAGCCTATGAAGATTGGCTAGGCAAGTCTCTATCGGAAATCTGTGGGAGCGATATTAAATCTGTTTGGGGAAATGACTGCTACTCAAGAATGCAGTCCCATGTGAAACTGGCTCTATTAGGGCAGACTATAACTTATGAAAATGAAATTCTCTTAAAGCATGGTCTTCCCTGCTCCGTCAATGTTACTTATATTCCTGATGTTGACGAACATAAAAATGTTAAAGGTTTTTTTTCACTAACTACCGATATTAGCGATCGCAAAGCGATCGAACGCATGAAAGATGAATTCATCTCTGTCGTCAGCCACGAACTACGAACCCCTTTAACTTCAATGCATAGCGCCTTAAAAATTTTAGCAACAGGGAAATTAGGAAGCCTCTCAAAAGATGGACAGCAAATCCTAGAAATCGCTGATGACAATACAGAGCGCTTAGTCCGTTTAGTAAATAATGTACTTGACCTACAACGCATCGAATCTGGTGAAGTAAAAATGGAGAAGCAAATCTGTAATATCTCCACCTTAATGATTCAAGCAACAGAAACAATGCAACCAATGGCTCAGCATCATGGTGTGGTTTTAGTCGTTGAGCCAATTGATATGAATATTTTGGTCGATTCTGACTACATAGTTCAAGCTTTAACAAATTTAATCAGCAATGCGATTAAATTTTCGGCAGTTAACGGTAAGGTCTGGCTAACTGCGGAAAACAGACCAAATGTTGAAGTTCTATTGTCCGTTTGCGATGAAGGACAGGGCATTCCATCGGACAAACTTGAAAGTATTTTTGAAAGATTCCAGCAAGTAGACTCTTCTGACTCTCGCCGTAAAGGTGGGACAGGGCTGGGATTAACGATCTGTCGCAATATCGTCGAACAGCATGAGGGTAAAATTTGGGCTGAGAGTACTCTTGGTAAAGGTAGTACTTTTTCGTTTACTCTGCCATTATTAAACGTTTGATTAAATTAAAATTAAAACTATGCCAATTAAGAGGATTCTGATTGTTGATGATGAAGAAAGTATTCAAACTGTCGTGCAGTTTGGGATTCAGATGGTTGTTGACTGGCAAGTATTAGTTGCTAGTTCAGGAATGCAAGGTATCAAAACCGCTTGCGATCAAAAACCTGACGCGATCTTGCTAGATGTGATGATGCCTGATATGGATGGCATAGCTACATTTAAAGCACTTCAATCCGATCCACAAACTGCACAAATCCCTGTGATTTTTTTAACTGCTAAGGCTCAGACTTCAGAAAGAAGACAGTTTAATGATTTACGGGTGAGTGGAGTGATTACGAAACCGTTCAATTCCCTCGATCTACCTGATCTAATTACGAAAATGCTTGATTGGTAAGCCTATAAATTATTGTAGACTTCAAGATCTTCAATAAGTGAATCTTAACAACCTCCCAAAACCTATAAATCTTTTTTAAATCTTATGAAAATATTATTAGTAGAAGATGATGATGTCTTAATTGCTGTCTTAACAAAAGCACTGACTGAAAAACGCTATATCGTGGATGTAGTCAAAGACGGGGAAATGGCATGGAGCTATGGTTCAACTTTTGATTATGACCTAATCATATTAGATATTGGGTTACCTAAATTAGATGGAATCAGCCTATGTCAACGCTTTCGAGCGGAAGAATATAGCGTGCCAATTCTCTTACTAACAGCACAAAATACTAGCACTACAAAGGTGATTGGTTTAGATGCTGGAGCGGATGACTATTTGGTAAAGCCCTTTGATATACCAGAATTAATTGCTCGAATTCGGGCTTTATTGAGGCGAAGTAATGCGATTTCTTCTCCCATAATCGTTTGGGGAGATTTACTCTTAAATCCTAGTACTTGTGAAATTTCTTACAATAATTTACCTCTAACACTCACCAACAAAGAATATGAATTATTAGAGATTTTACTGCGTGATAGTCAGCATTTGCTCAGTGTTGAGGAGATTCTCGATCGCCTATGGTCTTCCGATGAGTTTCCTTCGGAAGCAACAGTTCGCTCCCATATTCGAGGATTGCGGCGAAAATTGGTGGCGGCAGGTGCTCCTTCAGATTTTATTGCTACTGTGCATGGGCGCGGCTATTATCTAAAAGTGCCAGATAAATCTACGGATGTTGAAATATCTAAACCCGTAGAAACTGCTCCTGCTAATTCCCCTAATCTCAAATTGAGTACTCAAGACAGCCAGCAGGAAAAGTATTTAGAGTTCTTAAATCAGCTTTGGGTGACGACTAAGCCTAAGAGTCTTGAACAGTTGCAAGTATTATTCCAAGCGATCGAGAAATTAGAATCTGGATTCCTCACTCCTCATTTCCAAGAACTAGCTCATCAAACAGCCCATAAATTAGCGGGAACTCTTGGAACATTGGGGTTAACAAGCGCCATGCAACTGGCGATTCAGTTGGAAAACCTACTTAAAATTCAAGCATCTGACCAAAAAGTACAGTTAGAAGTATTAGAAACATTGGTGGTTGCTTTAGAGCAGGCTATCCAAAATACTAATTTAATCCAAAGCATACCTACAACTTTGATCGCCGACAACTCAACATTCTCATTGAAACAATCTCAATCTGTAATTGAGCCTAAGGTGATGATTGTTGATGATGATGTTGATTGTTTGCGATCGCTTACAGAGCTACTCAATCCTTGGGGCTTTAAGGTCACAACATTAGCCGATCCGCAGGATTTTTGGACAGTGTTATGTGCAGTAATGCCTGACATACTAGTTTTAGATGTAAATATGCCGCCAATTAATGGGTTAGAAATTTGTCAATCCATTAGAAATGATCTTAACTGGAAACGCTTGCCAGTGCTATTTCTCAGTATGATGTCAGACTCTAACACTCAAAATCTTGCCTTTGGAGTTGGTGCTGATGACTATTTATGTAAGCCAATTGTCGGCATAGATCTAGTTAATCGAATCCACAATCGTTTACAGAGAGTCAGAGATTACCAGTTTATTGGTAAATGAATCACCCCGCCGCAAGCGGACGGGGTATCAAATTCTTTTTTACTAG
>DCSN01000061.1:0-159 GCA_002325645.1 Pseudanabaena sp. UBA1465 | reverse complement strand
CCAAATGAGATCGAAAACTTATAGCGATTTTCATCTAAATGTGGACATAGGCTAATATGAGATGGAAGTGCTAGAACTTTTTAGAGTAAGCACTCCGAGTAATTTTCACCTGTCCTCAGTAGAATGAAAACTGCGATATACTCCATTTACCCTTACCCA
>DCSN01000146.1 GCA_002325645.1 Pseudanabaena sp. UBA1465 | reverse complement strand
TAGGCGATCGCCTAGAAAATCAAAGTGTTATTATCAGGTTAATTGGCTCAGGATATTTGTTATGAACATATCGGACAAATTGCGATCGCTTACTTACAGTCTAGATATTCAAATGACTGGGTTGTATTTTTGGTGTGGTAATTTTGTGATTCAGTTGGGTGGTACTGAGGTGGATGACGAGCCTTTTTACTATCCTTTTGTGGTTCCTACGTTTATCGGTTTTGGATTTGTGCTTCCTAATGGGTTCTCTTGGCATACTCCTTTTACTCAGTTTAAGCGGTTTTACCAGATTAATTGAACTGGATAGTTAGGAAAAAATTGATCACAACTGATTAATGGAATATTCTCGCTAATTGCTTGAGATATCATGAAACTCTGGCAAGGGGACATCAAAGTCATCGGACATGAATATTTTACCTTTGTCACTGCCAAATAACGATCTCTTTGGGGCAATGGATACTAGTCGAGCTACGGGCTGATCGCCTTGGGTAATAACAATTTCCTGACCTGCGATCGCTAAGTCGAGTAAGTGAAGTAGTTGAAGTTGGGCTTCGGAAATGTCGATTGTTAAGGAGGGTTTGGAGGCTAACATAACTTTGTGTGTTAACAGCTAGAATGTAGAATAGTATTGTTACTTATGGTTGTTTGATGTGGGTTTGTCGTCAAAACACCGTTCACGAATATAATGCCAATTTGCGTACAAAAATTTAAGGATTTTTAAGAGGACTTAAATCATGACGATTTTAGAAAGGGCTGTGAGTACGATGCAGCAGTTGCCAATCGAGAAGCAGCAAGAAGCATTAAATTTCATTGAGTTTCTTGTCTTTAAGTTTGGCGATCGTCAAGTCAAGTACGATTATTCGTTATTTCCTGCTAGGCGATTGCTAGAAAATCTGTATGGTGTTTGTGCAGACGATCCGATTATTCTTGATGATTCTGGGATTTTAGAGAGTCTTGATGATGAACTGGTAGGAGCTTTTGACTAGAAATGCGTTATTTATTGGACACGAATGTTTGTGTAATGTATTTGAATGGGCGCTCGAATGCAGTACGCGATCGCTTAATTTCTACTCCGATTGAGGATATGGCTGTATGTTCTGTGGTGAAGTCTGAGTTGTTTTATGGTGCGATGCGAAGCAATAACCCAATTAAAAGTTTGGAACGTCAGCAAGAGTTTTTAGAGCGATTTGTGTCGCTTCCGTTTGGGGATGAGTCGGCTCTGTTGTTTGGGCAAATTCGGGCGAGGCTGGCTAGTGTGGGGACTCCTATTGGTGCTTATGATTTGCAGATTGCGGCGATCGCTTTGTCAAATAATCTAATTTTGGTGACGCATAATACAAGGGAGTTTGAGCGTGTGGATGGGTTGCGACTTGAGGATTGGGAAGTATAAATTGCCCCTGTCGTCTATTACAAAGCCAAAGGACTAAGAGCCATATCAGCATCAGTCCAGATGATAGATCTAGTGACTTTACAAAAATTTAAGGTTTTCGGTGTTTAAATTGGTTGAATAGTGATATATTCAGGGCTAAGTAGCGATCGCGCCAGAATTTTATAAATCTACTCAGTTACGACTAAATTTTATGGGTTTTATAAACAACAAGAAGATTTTACTCAGTTCTTTGGGTTTGGTAGTTGGTTTATGTGGAGTAAATGTTTTAGGGGGATTATCTTCTATTGGTTCTATATTTTTTGACTCGAAGGCTTACGCTCAAAGTTCTTCCCAACAAAGCACATTTGACAACCTCATACAGAAGTATGGCGCTATTAAAAAAGGGAAAGTAAGATATGCTTCTTTCTCAAAGAGTTTTAACCCGACATTGCATCAGGCAATTCAGGCAGAGTTTAGAGAATACAATAATTCCAATAGTACTTATTCCTATTTTGAAGTAGATATTAATAGTGATGGGCGCAAAGATGCTTTTGTGCAACGCAACGATTCCCTCGGTGCTGGTACTGGCGGATCTCATACTTGGGTTTTTGTAGCTAGAGATAATGGGTATGAGTTAGTTAATGTGTTTCGTCACCAAGTTACACTAGTTGTTTTGCCAAACAAATCATATGGGTTTCGAGATATTCTGGTTGTGCCTGGAAAGATATTTACGCCTGACAACCCAGAAATTTTCTATCAAAAATGTTCATTTAATCCTCAAAAGAGTCCTCAAACGCAGTGGCGCAGTAGTTCGCCTCAGCATTATAGAGGCTGTCAAAATATTCAACGTGGATCAGTAGTTTCTGGGATTGTAATTGAAACGCCAACGTTTCGGCGTAATCCTCCTGAGTTTGGTTTGTTGTAACAATTTACCAATACAAAAATATGAAGATCATGAAAAATGTTTTATCAGATTCACTAAGTTTTGCAACAGTTTTGATGGTGGGGAATTGGTCGGGGGCGATCGCGCAAACGGCTGTCAGATACCCAACAGATGCTGAAATGTCGCAACTAAATCAAGAGTATGAGCAAGTGATTCTACCACTTATGAAAAAAAGTAGAGAATTTGGAAGAAATGCTCAAGGAGAACGTAGTCCATCTTTGAATTCATTCGCTAATGATTGGGCGAAAATCAATCCAAATTTGTCGCCATTTTTAGGTGGTTGGCAAAAACAAGTGGCTAGTTTAATGATTTATCCCTCTAAAACTAGTAAAAATGCCTGTGTTGTTATGACTTTGCCTGCAAGGGAAGGTTCTAGATTCTCTGGTAACAGTCTTGATGCTCAATTTGCCATAGCATCATTTTCTGATGGGCAATTGAGAATTAAGACTAGTGGATGGTTCTATGGCTTTCTTGGTTCTGGTGCAATTTTTATCAGAAGAGGAAATGTTCTTTCTATTGCTACCATCGAACAGAATAAACCTAAAATTAGTCCTTATTCCGCTTATTCTGATCCTCTTCGGGATATAGAATCATTGCCATTAGCCAATACCGCACAAAATCGAAGGGTGCAGAAGCAATTCTATGATGCTGGCTGTACAGCATCTTTGCCTTCCAACAATCAAACTCAAATTTCTACTCAGGAACATCCTGCGAAAGCAGTTGTTTCTGACTTTTACACATGGTATCTCAATAACAGCCGTCACCGTGAGGTACTTTATCAGAAAAAAGAGTCATTCACTCCCAATTTATATAGATATCTTGAAAGGGCTATTCGTATAACTCAGGCAAACAATCAATGGAGTGGAATGCTTAACTATGACTTGTTCTCTTTCACTCAAGTGGGAAGCTACTCATTTGAAATTACTTCGGTTGTACCAAAGGAGAATTATACTGAGGTATACCTTAATTTAGAAGTAGGGCTTAGGCGTTCCAGAAATTTACAGCCCATAAAGGTTATCGTTGTTAGAAATGGTAATAGTTGGCAAATTGACAACTTCTATTTTTTACGCGATTCATCCAAAAATTCCAATTTGCTATCTGAGTTGATAAAATTCAATCAAGTACAGAGGTTCCAGAATGTGCCTTGGGGGAATTACGAGACTATCCCTTCTGTTCCCTCATCTTCTATCCCAGTAAAACCAACAGATTCGATCGCCAAATATCCCACCAACGATGATTTTGAGAAAGTCGATCGCATTTTACAGGCATCTAGAAACCCAGAAAGCTTAGTTAATCTCAAAGGCAATCAACAAAATCAACGGCGCAAATTCCAGAAAGAATGGGAAAGCCGTAACCCTGCTGCCGCCAAATTTTTAGGTGGTTGGTACACAGGCAATAAATCCTTCTATGTCTATCCATCCACAGTCAAGGGCGGAACCTGTGTCGTCACCAAAGACTATCAGGGAAATCTGACCATGCAAATTGGAACCGTTCTCAACAGAGAATTACGCTATGGTGGCGGTAAAGGCTTCTTCTGGATCAATCGCGAAAATATTGTTGCATCTAGAGACTCAGGCAATGGCGATCTTTATCCCATCTATGCCACGTATGAAGTGCCAGAACTGCCAGCCAGCATGATCAGCGACATGGAAAGCCAAAAATGCATCACCACATTACCATCTGATCCTGTTGCCGCCTCTTTGCCCTCTCCTCTCTATGAAGACGTTACCGATCCAGCTTTCAAGCTTAGCAACTTGTATCGCATAAATGGGATGACCAAAACCTTTAGAGTTGGATTGAATGCCTTTGACATTGTTGATAATGGTCAAACAGTCAAATTAAACTCCACCAATGTAAAGCCTAACGTTCCTACCATCATCATTACGCACGGATGGAAAAACGATCCATCATCTTCCGAATTTCGCGAATTCCAGAACTTCATCAAAGCTGTGAAGAATAACTCCTCAATGCAGGTACTTGTGGTTGATTGGGGGCAAGGCGCAAAAACAGGAGCAAACCTAGACATTGCCGCTGCCAGAATTGAAGCATCCGCAAGTAAAGTTGCTGATCTAGTTAAAAAATATAAACTTAAACCGAGTGATATTTCCTTAATTGGTCACAGTTTGGGCGCTCACTTATCCGTAGATTTAGCATTAGAACTACAAAAACGTAACTTAGGAGGCGTTAAAAGTATCACCCTTCTCGATCCAGCAGTCGATCTAGCTGGAGGATATCAAGTCAAAGATCTAAGCAAAGTTAATAAATCAACCTTTATTCGAGCTTTTTACACCAGTGCTTTAGGCAGTTCCAGCTTTGCTGCTTCTGCTAACGAGAGCTACAATATTAAATATCCTGTTGGCGTAAGGCTATCTGATTACTCACACGGTGAAGCATTAACCTTGTTGGCTAACTCATTTCAAGGTAACTCAAGCGGTAAGCGTAACTGTATTGCCGAGCAGTTTATAAAACTCGATCAACAATTCCCCAATATCCCCCAAAATACTTCCCGTGAACGTCCAGCATATGGTACTAAACCAGCAACCGATCTCTATGTTGACTATGACAGCAATAAATGGCTATATCCCAAACAAATTGTTAGCGGAGCCTTAGATGTAAATCCTGAAAAGGGAAATTGCAAGCTAGAGAGTGATGCTGTTCGTACTTTCGATTCAATTCAAAATATCCTGAAATAGAGTTTATAACTTTCTAAACTTTTGTAAATAGCGATCGCTCTATCAATAAGGCGATTTCTATCTTCTAATTAAACATTAAACATTAAGAATTCGCAATTCCTGATTCGTAATTTATAATCAACAAAAGCTACTAATCAAAAAAATGCTATCAATCAACCTAGATCGAGAAACAGAAAGCTACTTAGCAGAAATTATTGCTCAAGAAAACAGCACGTCCGAAGAACTGCTCAAAAAGCTAATCTACCAACACTGGCAGACCCTAAAATCTCGCCAAACCCTAGCTCAAAGAAGAGGTGGACATCCTAAAAACCTGTTGCAAGATGCCGCCCCTGATGCCTCACTACGCGAAAATCGCAAACAAATCAAATAGATAGAACTCATAATTTAAAGAGAACAAAACAATGGAAGAGATTAACGAAAAAGTAAAAGAATATATCCGACTGTATACCGAAGCTAACTATCCGATTCGAGACATCGCCAAACAATGCAAAACATCAGTCTCCACCGTATACAACGCAATGGTCGCCGCAGGATTTACAGAATTTAGATCGAAACACTCACGCGCTAGCCATACGAGAATGTCGATGGAGCAACAGGCGATCGCCTTATACCAATCAGGACTAACGAGGTCAGCGATCGTCCAAAAATTAAAT
>DCSN01000246.1:26994-30065 GCA_002325645.1 Pseudanabaena sp. UBA1465 | reverse complement strand
GTCTCTGTACTGCTGTGGTCATTGGTTTATGATTGCGTTTGAATTTATTTATGATTAGCTTTCGCTATGTCCTTAATCTAACTTTACATACGCGGTTTTGTAAAGTATTTATGCTCATAATCTGTCTTTAGGGATACCCGATCGCTTTTTGGGGGGGGTACCGTTTTTTTAGCAATTCATTCTGGTTTTTGGATCGCGTCAATCAATTGCCGTGATGATTATCATGTTCTGGCTCAAGAGGTTTTAGATACGATTGATGAGCCTCTGGTTGCAACATGGTGTGTGATTACGCAAGCCTGTCATATTCTCTTAAAACTTACAGGCGCAAATGCTCAACAGACTTTTATTAATAGTTTGGAAGTAGGAGCGTATAAATTACCCAGCACTGTACCTGTACTCAGGTCAGTGTGTGCTTTCAATAGCCCTGAGATGATCTGCAATGTTACAAAATAATCTCGAACCTTCAGGCTTATTTACGGAAGCCCCAAGAGCAGAAATATTTTTACTGCCGTTTAAATCAGCGTCACCTTTCCAACCACAATGCCCACAAACAAATCCTTTCCCATTCCTGTAGGACTCGCCTTTTCGCAAGCCTTAGCGATCGCCTGAAGAGTTGCATCAATTTTGATGGACTGTTCGGGCGACACTTCAAGCTTACAAGGGGCAATTCATGAATTGCCCATACTTTTGGCTATTTTGCGTAAGTCCTAAGTCAGTTAAAACTGACTGAAATATTTCTTGAAATTACTCTTAACCCGTTTTAACGGGGTTTAGCTTTTAGCCCACAATTTATTGCAGGGTCTTTATTGTAAGATTTTTCATAAAAATAATACGGTAAGTGGGAAACTCAGTGCTTTAGCGCTGAGAGGGAAGGGAAGGCATAAGCCTAAAGCCTGTGGAGCGAACATACAGCAATTTGTTTTCAAACCCGCCACAAATTAAAATATAAAACCCGTTGCGGGGCTTCGCCCTGCGACCCTTCTTGTGGCGGGTTTGATCGAGTTTTGCTGTAAGACCGAAAAACTCCTTGCAGGATCTTTATTTATTAATCTTCAGGTAAGTATTGAGAATCCAAAACATCCACTCGCTCAAAAGGACAAACCTTTGGAAAAATACAAATATCCAATCCTGTCTCCTGAGCCGTGATCAATCTCGCATCCTGATAACATTCTGCAAACACATCTTCAAAATAAGGCTTAAGACTAGGACTTTTTTTGAAAGCCCTATTTAAACGGAGAGAATGCTCCGTAATCGATGCCTTCCAGCTATTAGTCCGCTTTTCAGGTTGATATTTCCATTTCAATAGATGCTGCAACACCCGAATCAAATTACTCTCCAAAGCATCCTTGCGATTATTCCCCATATCTTCAATCTCTTCCGCAAGATTCTCTAGATCCAATTTCCCAACCTCGCCTCTGCGTAATAGATCTACGGTTTCTGTCAGCCAAAGATTAAAGTCAGTTTCGTATAAAGCCTTTGTTGTATTCATAAAAATTTAGCCTATACTTCATCAAACCTATGCGCCATTTTAGCCCAACCAAAATATTTTTTCTGAGCTTGTAAAAAATGTGCGCCACTGTGTATAATTACAAAGCGTCAAAAAAACGCCCTCATGGCTCAGGGGTAGAGCATTCCCTTGGTAAGGGAAAGGTCACGGGTTCAAATCCCGTTGAGGGCTTAGCTAGAAAAGGGTTGCTTTTCAACCCTTTTTTATTAGAAATTTTTTACTGCCGATCGCTTTCTAAATCAAAAACCACCTTTTGCCAATACCAAACTTCAGGCATATTCGGGTTTTCTTGCTTAGCAATATCAATCAGGCGTTGCGCGATCGCCATATTGCCAGCAACTAAAGCTAATAACCTTTGCTGCAACTCCAAACTGGGCATTTGCATTAAATCCACCATAGCCGCCGCCTGATTTTGTTGGCGCTTGGTTTCTTTAGTTTGCTTCTCAAGCTCCGATTGCCAGAGATTAATCCGATCTAGGGCATAGCGATAACGCTCCATGATCGACTGGTTAAACCAAATATTCGCCGCCTGTTGATAGTCATCGATCGCCCCTTTCAGATCGCCAAAATCATATCTAGCCTCAGCGCGATCGCAATATAGTTGAGGGTTTTGATGATTGAGAGCCAGCGATCGCGAAAAATCTTCGATGGCAGTGCGATAGTCCTTGAGTTTCAGATGAGCCTTGGCTCGACAAATATAAATTTCATTATTGCTGGGATATTCGCGTAGTAATTCATTAAAATCGGCGATCGCCCCCTGAGCATCACCAATTTCCGTCCGAATTTTGCCACGCCCGATCCGCACTTCAGGATTTTGCGGCTCTAAAAATAGCGCCTGATTGAGGTCTTTAAGCGCACTTTGAGAATCGCCTAATTTACCTAAAACTAAACCACGCAAACAGAAAGCCTTAACATTCTTAGGCTCGATTTGTAATAGCCAATTAAGATCGATTAAGGTCTCTGTATAGTCACCCTTATCAATTTTTTGCTGCACCTTCGCAAAGACATCCTCTGTCGATGGCGGTAATAAAGCCTCTAGCGGTTTATAGCTTTCGATGCAACGCCGACAGTTATCTTCATCACGCAGTTCTAGAAATAGACTGGCGGCTTTTTTATAGGTAGCGATCGCCTTTTCGACTTGATTTTGCTGTTTATAGGTCAAACCTAGCAATTGATGGGCGATCGCTGATTGAGGATTAATCTCAAGGGCTTGGGCAATATCGGCTTGAGCCTTAACCAGATCGGCGATCGCGATGTGGGTTAGCCCACGAGCGATATATCCATCAAAAAAATTAGGATTTAAACTGAGCGTTTGGTCATAGTCCTTAATTGCACCTTGACGATCGCCCAAGTCAAACAAAATTAATCCACGTTGATAATAGGCCTCGGCAAGTTCAGGATTAGCCGCGATCGCCTTGCTAAAAGCTTGAATTGCGCCATAGCGATCGCCCGACTTTGTCCTAGCCAAACCCTGTTGATAAATCTCCTGTACCATATTGCTTGCCCTACTTGCCCTGTCTTCTAGATCTTTTACTAAACCCCAGAGAAATTTCGGAAAGCGGCG
>DCSN01000246.1:0-26948 GCA_002325645.1 Pseudanabaena sp. UBA1465 | reverse complement strand
CGCCGCTTTCCGAAATTTCTCTGTACTACTCAAAGCCTGAATAGGCTGTTGTAAGTGGCGATCGCAATAGTATTATAGTTAAAATCTATGCTTTTGTAGTTAACCACTCAGGAGTTGCCACCATGAGCAAGAAGTCCCAAGATATCAAACATCAGATCGAAAAAACGCTACATACCGTTGCTGATGTCGCTCAAGAGCAGTATCAAAAAAATATCAAAAAAGCTCACAAGAGCATGGATAAACAGGTTGACGTGGTGCGCGATCGCCTTGAAGAATTTGACAGTTGGGCAGTGGAGTCAGTTAACGAAGCCTTAGCAGATGTGGAAAATAAATTAGAAAAACAAGTTTCTAAAACCGTCAGCCGCATTCAAAAAGCCGCCCAAAAGGTCAAAAAATCAGCTTTAGATAAACTTAACTCCAAATAAGAGAAAGCGCCGCTTTCTCTTATTTGGATTTCCAAGATTGTTTCACAAAATCAAGTAACTCATTTTGAAATCTCTCAGTTGAAAATCGCATGGCGTTTTCGCAGCAATTTATCGGCAAAATGCGATCGCTATTTTTCTCAAACTCGATCACCGCTTCACAAATACTATCGGCGGATTGTTCTGCAAAAAATACCCCCGTGGGGCGATCGCATTCTAATCCAATCACCGACTCGCACACACCGCCACGCCCAAAGGCAATTACTGGCGTACCACAGGCTTGAGCTTCCACAGGCGTAATACCAAAATCCTCTTCGGAGGCAAATACAAAAGCCTTAGCCTTTTGCATATATGCGCGTAATTCTGATGGTTCGAGATAGCCGAGAAATTGAATATTTTGACCAGCTTTAGCCTGAATTTTGGACATCTGTTCACCATCACCAATCACAATTAATTGGCGATCGCCCATCCGTGAAAAAGCTTCCACGATCAGATCAACCCGTTTATAGGGAACTAAGCGCGAAGCCGTGAGATAGAAGTCCTGCTTTTGTTCACAAAGATTATAATTTTGCAGATCCACAGGTGGATAAATCACCTCTGCTTCCCGCCGATAAACCTTCTGAATTCTCCGCGCAATAAATTGAGAATTCGCAATAAATAAATCCACTCCATTAGCGGTGCGATTATCCCAAATCCTGATTTGATGCAAAATCCATCGCGCAATCCAACTCTTGACACCCCGTTCTAAATTAGATTCCCTTAAATATTGATGTTGCAAATCCCAAGCATAGCGAATCGGTGAATGCACATAGGAAATATGTAATTGATGGGGAGAAGTTAACACACCTTTCGCCACAGCATGGGAACTGGAAATAATTAAGTCATAGGCTGACAAATCTAGTTGCTCGATCGCAAGGGGCATCAATGGCAAATATTGCCGAAATTTAGTTTTGGCAAAGGGCAAATTTTGAATAAATGTGGTCTTAACTTTTTTGTTATGAATAAAACCCCGTTGCGAATCCTCCAAAAAATCCACCACTGCAAACAGATCAGCATGGGGAAATAAATTTAAAATCTGCTCCACCACACGCTCTGATCCCGCATAGCTAACAAACCATTCATGAACGATCGCAATTTTGAGATTTTCGAGTTGTGACATAGGGGTTCTGCAATTTGACAAAGAACCAGTATTTTTTGTAGCGAGGCTCTGCCGCGCTACAAAAAATACTAGTTCTTTTACTAGTTCTTTATTTTAGCGAGTCATTAGTGGTTAAAATAACAGCGTTGAGTTGCCATAGTTTATGAAGTTTCGCCTTCCCTCTTCTACCCTAATCTCTATAGGCATCGCGATCGCCAGCATCACAGGCGTTTCGGCTTTAACCTTCACAACGGTTTTGAGCAGATCCGCGATCGCCCAATCGATGCCTGCAACTACTACCAACTCGACCCGCGATACCATTGCCCTCGCCAAGCACCTTAATCGCATTGGCGCAAAGGTCTATGTTGCCTATTGGTGTCCCTATTGCCACAGACAATTAAATCGCTTTGGCAAACAGGCAGTTAATTCTTTAAATGTGATCGAGTGCGATCGCCGTGCAGCCAATAATCAAAACAGACTTTGCGTTGCTAAAGGGATCAGTGGCTTTCCCACATGGGAGATCAATGGCAAGCTTTACTCAGGCATGAAAACCTTAGATGACCTTGCAGGTCTTTCTAACTATCGCAGTGCCAACTAGTCTGATACTACCCAGAGAAATTATGGTGATTACCACCCATCTGGGTTAATCTGTAGCCAATTTTGGCATAAGCATTGTATATAGGATATATAGAGGTGGTTCGAGCATCGGCAGATCGCTTGAACCGCAATATCTAATTGCTTACTCTCATTTTTTGATCAACGCGAACCTTGCAGGCTAATATGTCCACTCTTGTTATTGTAGAATCGCCCACCAAAGCCCGCACTATTCGCAACTTTTTACCTGCTGGATATAGGGTCGAAGCATCAATGGGGCATGTGCGCGATTTACCACAATCAGCCAGTGATATTCCTGCGGAGCTAAAGGGGACTGAATGGGCTAAACTCGGCGTAAATGTGGATGCTGACTTTGAGCCGCTTTATATCGTGCCAGACGACAAGAAAAAGATCGTCCGCGAACTTAAGTCGGCGCTCAAAGGCGTGAAAGAAGTCATCCTAGCCACTGACGAAGACCGCGAGGGTGAAAGTATTTCTTGGCACTTGTTGCAAATTTTGCAGCCCAAAGTGCCAATCAAGCGCATGGTTTTTCATGAGATCACCTCCGAGGCAATTAAAGGCGCATTAAAAAATTGTCGCCAAATCGACGATCGCCTTGTCCATGCCCAAGAAACCCGCCGCATCCTTGATCGCCTTGTCGGTTACACCCTTTCGCCCTTGCTTTGGAAAAAAATCGCATGGGGACTCTCGGCGGGACGGGTGCAATCGGTGGCGGTGAGATTAATCGTCAATCGTGAACGGGAGCGCCGCGCCTTTAAGTCAGGTAGCTATTGGGACTTGAAAGCAAATCTCTATGCCCCGAAACAGGAATTTCCTGTGCAGCTAGTCTCGGTCGGCGGAACGAATGTCGCCACAGGTAAAGACTTTGACGAAGCGACGGGCAAAATTGCCAAGGGTCGCAAGGTTTTATTACTGGATGAAACGGCGGCGATCGCTTTACAACAACGCTTAAACGGCAAAGTTTGGTCGGTTAGCAATCTGGATGAACGCCCCACCACCCGCAAGCCTTCACCACCCTTTACCACCTCCACCCTTCAGCAGGAAGCAAACCGTAAATTGCGTTTGTCCGCAAGGGACTCGATGCGCGTGGCTCAGGCTCTGTACGAGCAAGGTTTTATTACCTATATGCGTACGGACTCGGTGCATCTCTCGCAACAGGCGATCGCGGCGGCGCGTCAATGCGTCAGCACCATGTATGGCAGTAATTTCCTCAGCAAAGAGCCTCGCCAGTATGTCACCAAGTCTAAGGGCGCACAGGAAGCTCACGAAGCGATCCGCCCCGCAGGTGAGGCTTTCCGCACTCCCCAAGAAACAGGACTGTCAGGGCGCGAATTAGCCCTCTATGACCTAATCTGGAAGCGTACCGTCGCCTCCCAAATGGCCGATGCTCAGCTAACCATGCTTAGCGTCCAACTTACCGTTGAGGATGCTTTATTTCGAGCCTCAGGCAAACGCATCGATTTTGCAGGATTTTTCCGCGCCTACGTCGAAGGCTCCGATGATCCCGATGCGGCTCTTGAAGAAAAAGAGATCACCTTACCGCCGCTTAAAATTGGGGATCATCCCGTCTGTCGTGAATTAAATACCGTCGGTCACGAAACCCAACCGCCTGCCAGATATACCGAAGCCGCCCTTGTGAAAATGCTGGAAAGCGAAGGTATTGGTCGCCCCAGCACCTATGCCAGCATTATCGGCACAATCTGCGATCGCGGCTATGTCCAACTGATCAACAATGCCCTGATCCCCACCTTCACCGCCTTTGCCGTAACGAGCTTACTAGAGGAGCATTTCCCCAATCTGGTTGATCCCAGCTTCACGTCTAAAATGGAGCAAACCCTTGATGATATTTCCACAGGCAGCGTAGATTGGCTACCCTACCTCAAAAAGTTCTATTCAGGAGAACAGGGCTTGAGTGGACAGGTAAAATCTCGCGATAGCCTCATTGATGGCGAATCCGCAAGGACAGTTTATCTGGAAGGATTAGATGATGATGTGAAGGTCAAAATTGGTAAATTTGGCGCGTATATCCAAGTTGGAGAAGGCGATCGCATGGTTAACTCGTCCATTCCCCAAAACTTTACTCCTTCTGATTTAGTCCCTGAAAAGATTGAACTTCTACTCAAACAAAAACTCGAAGGACCTGATCAAATTGGCATTCATCCTGAAGCCAACGAACCCATATTTATGATGATGGGTCAATATGGCCCCTATGTACAGCTAGGTCAAGCCACTGACAAGATTCCTAAACCAAAACGCGCTTCTTTGCCCAAGGGAATCCAACCTGAACAAGTTACCCTCGATCTTGCCGTCAAGTTATTGGCTTTGCCGCGCACCCTAGGCGAACATCCTGATACTGGTAATCGGGTGTTTGTGAATACTGGCAGGTTTGGTCCCTATGTTTGTCATGTCAAAGGCAATGGCGACAAGGATGACAACCGATCGCTCAAGTCCTCTGATGATCCCTATACGATTACGTTAGAGCGTGGGTTGGAGCTTCTCGCTCAGCCCAAGACCCTACGCGGAGCCGCCGCCGCCAAGGTTTTGAAATCCCTCGGTCAACATCCTGATGATAGTGAGGCGATCGAAATTCTGGATGGTAAGTATGGCCCCTATGTCAAACATGGCAAAGTAAATGTATCGCTAACGAAGGAGCAGAAAGTTGAGGAGTTGACTCTAGAAGAAGCTCTGTCGATGCTGGCAAGTAAATCTGGCAAAAGCACAGGCAAAGGTACTGGCAAAAGCACTAAGGCATCTGCTAGTACAACTAAGAAAACGACTACCAAAAAGACCACCACAAAATCTACGGCAACTAAGGCGGCAGCTAAAACGGCAACCACGAAAACGACTGCTACTAAGAAAAAGACCACCAAGACCGCAGCGACTAAAAAATAATAGCTGTAACTGTTTTCGCAAACGAACTACAAGAAAGATTTTAAAAGCGTTGCTTTGCAACGCTTTTAAAATCTTTCTTGGTTTGGGTAGTGTCAAGATCTATGACGAGGAAAGGCTTTGCTTATTTAATTACTCTATCCTAGTGATTGGGAATCATTGCAAGTGTTCTAGATATCGAGTATTGCGAACTGTAAAGCATTAGAGAGCAGAAGCCATGACTAAGGTAGAGGAAATCACTGAACCAAAAACAGCGAAAGTTAAACTAGCAACGGTTTGGCTGGCGGGTTGCTCTGGCTGTCATATGTCATTTTTGGACTTAGATGAATGGCTCTTTGAACTGGTGAAATATGCGGATATCGTGCATAGCCCGATCGCTGATATTAAGGAATATCCCGAAAATGTCGATGTTTGCCTCGTTGAAGGGGCGATCGCTAATGAAGAAAATCTGGAACTAATTTACAAAATCCGCAAGCAAACAAAGTTTCTGATTTCCTTTGGTGACTGTGCGGTTACGGCAAATGTCCCCGCCATGCGAAACATGATGGGCGGCGATAATGCTGATATGGTGCTGCGGCGGAGCTATTTAGAGCTAGGTGATGTTACACCGCAATTGCCCTATGCACCAGGGATTGTGCCTGAGCTATTAGGAAAAGTGATGCCCGTTCATGAAGTTGTGAAAGTGGATATGTATATCCCCGGTTGTCCTCCTTCATCGGATCGAATCAAAGCAGCGATCGCGCCTTTGCTAAAAGGAGAAATCCCTGTGATGGAAGGGCGCGAAATGATCAAATTTGGATAGCCCTCCCCCTATGGAAAAAGGGAATAAGAAATAAATATTTAGAGAGTCTAGTCATGGCAAAAACAGTAGTAATCGATCCCGTCACTCGCATTGAAGGTCATGCCAAAATCTCGATCTTTCTCGATGATCTTGGCGAAGTTTCCGATGCTCATTTTCATGTGGTGGAATATCGCGGCTTTGAGAAATTTTGTGAAGGTCGCCCCATGTGGGAAATGGCGGGAATCACCTCACGCATTTGTGGCATCTGTCCCGTTAGTCATTTATTAGCCTCCGCGAAAACAGGCGATAAGTTATTAGCCGTCAAAATCCCCCCTGCGGGAGAAAAACTGCGCCGCTTGATGAATCTTGCCCAAATCACCCAATCCCACGCTCTTTCCTTCTTCCATCTTAGTTCCCCCGATTTTCTGCTCGGTTGGGATAGCAATCCTGCCACGAGAAACGTATTTGGATTGATGGCAGCCAGTCCCGATTTGGCGAGAGGTGGTATTCGTTTACGCCAGTTTGGACAGCAAATTATTGAAATTTTGGGAGCCAAAAAAATCCATACGGCTTGGGCGGTGGCGGGTGGTGTGCGATCGCCGCTTAGCGAAGAAGGTCGGACATGGATACGCGATCGCCTGCCCGAATCCCTAGCCACGATTGAGAATGCTTTAGCATTATTTAAAAATTTATTAAATGAACTGCAAACAGAAGTTGATGTATTTGGCAAATTTCCATCACTATTTATGAGCTTAGTCGGCAAAAAAGGCGAATGGGAACATTACGGTGGACATATTCGCTTTGTCGATAGTCAGGGGCAAATTATCGCCGATCATCTCAGTGAAGATGACTATCAACAATATATCGGTGAAGCCGTTGAGCCTTGGTCATATCTCAAATTTCCCTATTACAAACCCCTTGGCTATCCCGATGGTATTTATCGCGTCGGTCCTCTGGCGCGGTTGAATGTTTGTGAATATATCGATACGCCTAAAGCTAATCAAGAATTGCAGGAATTTCGCGATCGCGCAGGGGGTAGGGTTGCCACATCTTCATTTTTCTATCACTATGCGCGGTTGATTGAGATTTTGGCAGCGATCGAGAAGATCACTGAACTTGTGGAAGATCCTGATGTGATGTCTAGTCATACTCGCGCTCAAGCAGGAATTAATGCCCTCGAAGGTATTGGCGTAAGTGAAGCTCCTCGCGGCACATTGTTCCATCATTACCATGTCGATGAAAATGGAGTGATTAAGAAAGTCAACTTGATTATTGCCACAGGGCATAACAATCTAGCGATGAATAAAACCGTTGCTCAGATTGCTAAGCATTATATTCACAATGGCGATGTATCTGAAGGTTTCCTCAATCGTGTAGAAGCTGGCATCCGCAATTTCGATCCCTGTCTAAGCTGCTCCACCCATGCCTATGGACAAATGCCGATGCAGGTGCAGTTAATTGGGGCTGATGGCAAGGTTTTCAAGGAAATCAGCAAATAGAGGTCGGCGGCGCTTTGCGCCGCCGACCTTTATTTGGGCGCTATATAATGGAAGTGAACAGATAATTGGGAATTTGTTGCTTGGTTGATCCAAGACTATTCTTGAGGAGGTTTTACTCTCCATGCAAGTGCTTAGTTTGTTTGAAGATCGGCATAGTGCTGGATGTCAATTAGCCGAACTAATTGTCAAGGCTAAGCCTGTCGATCCGATTGTGTATGGAATTCCCCGTGGAGGCCTATTGGTCTCGGCTCCGATCGCGCAGCAACTTGGTTGCCCTCTTGATGTGGCGATCGCTAAAAAAATTGTGCTTCCGATTAATCCTGAAACAGCCCTAGGCGCGATCACAGCAGACGGCTATATGCTGGATATGGGAAAGGAATATTGCTCTCCGAGCGAATGGACTCACGCTGTTCATCATGCAAGGACTAAAGCCGATGGTCTACTTCGTACATTTCAACCCTTCCGACCACAGTTAGAAATCACTGACAAGACGGCGATTATTGTTGATGATGGAATTGCGACGGGCGCGACGATCGCTGTTATTGCGGCGGCGATGAAAACCTTACCCTACAAAGAAATTTGGCTGGCAGTTCCTGTTGCTCCCCTACAAATGCCCAAAGCGATCGCCTCACGCATCGACAAGATCATTTTATTAGAGCGTCCTGAAGTTTTTGTGAGCGTCAGCCATTTTTATAGGCATTTTCCCGAAGTAACGACAGAGCAAGCTTTAGCGTGTTTTCAACTAGCTAATACTCCCTTCCCAGCGAATAATTAGGCATGCGCGGCTTCGCCGTGCATGCCTAATTATTCACTTTGTAACGCCTATTCTTTGGGTGGGAAGGGAGTAGCTGGTCTTCCCGTGTTTGTTGCCTATCTAGCAAATACGGGGTAACTGCTCACCACTGAGCATACTTAAAATCCGATGCAATCCGATCTGACCACGCATAGATACCAAAGATTGATTGCGATCGCCAACTCTGCCAATCACTCGCATCTGTCCCCCTGCTTCAGGAAAATTCCGAGCAATGGCGATCGCCTGATCCACTTCTGATTCAGGGACAAACGCCACAAATCGCCCCTCATTGGCTACATAAAGCGGGTCAAGCCCCAAAATTTCACAGACTGCTCGGACATCATCTTGAACGGCGATCGCTGATTCTTCGATGGTGATGTTCACATTGGCTGTACTCGCTAATTCATTCAGCGAAGTTGCTAAGCCACCACGGGTTAAATCGCGCAGCGCATGAATTTCCACACCTCCCTCTAACCAAGCCATCACTAAATCCGCCAAAGCCATGCAATCGCTCTGAATTTCTGTCTCAAAGGCTAAACCTTCTCGCGCCGCCATAATGGCGATGCCATGACGACCGATATCTCCATTCAATAGAATCACATCCCCTTCGCGAATTGAACGGGGGGCAATTTCTAAGTCCGTCGCGATCGCCCCAATTCCCGATGTATTAATAAAAATGCCATCGCCCTTACCGCGATCGACCACTTTCGTGTCTCCCGTGACGATCTGCACGCCTGCGATCGCGGCAGCCTGACGCATTGATTGCACCACGCGCCACAATGTCTCCATTGGCAAACCCTCCTCCAATATAAAACCTGCGCTCAAATACAGAGGTTTTGCCCCCACCATCGCCAAATCATTAACAGTTCCATTAACGGCTAAAGCGCCAATGTCTCCCCCCGCAAAAAAGAGTGGCTTCACGACATAGGAATCCGTCGTAAAAGCTAATTTCTGCCCTAACGGTAAGGCAAAAGTAGCGGCATCCTGTTGAGCGCGATCGCCCATCCCAAAAGCAGGGGCAAATATCTCCGAAATAAGTTGATGCGTTAACCTGCCGCCGCCACCATGAGCTAAGAGAATTTGGGGATATTGCTGGAAGGCGATCGGGCAAGATATTTGTTCTAGCGACATGGTAGACCATATATTTTCATAAAACACCTTTACGCATCTCTTCGGCAATAAATTCAGAGGCCCGCGCTGTAACTGCCATCTCAGTCAAAGTGGGACTTTGCCAACCAGAGGAAGCCCAACAAGCGCCATCGGTAACAAAGAGATTAGGCACTTCCCAAAGTTGGTTATGGGCATTTACTACAGAATTATTTTCTGAAGTTCCCATTCTCGCGCCGCCGACCTCATGAATGTAATAACCAGGAGGAGCCGAAAATGCCATTATTTCTTCCATCCGACTCACAAAACCAGAAAAAATAGGAACGTGGAAAATATCTGTCAAGTTCATATTTTTGCCACCTGCGAGTTTGATGATTTCATCAATTTGTCTGTGCATATGATCGAGCATTAGATGTTCATTTTCTGACCAAGCACATTCAATGTGAGGTACGGGAATTCCCCAAGCATCGACCACATCATCACTTAGCTGAATCTGGTTATCGTAACGAGGCAAAACTTCACCGTGAGCAATCATAAAACCAATCGAGCCATCACCTGCTTTCCGCAACAACCTTGGTAAATCAAAGCGTTGCACTCCGCCCCAAATGCCGTAGCCGCGTAGAAATTTTTCCTGTTGTGATTCTAAATTGCAAAAACAAGGGATGAAAAAGCTATCACAACCTGATAAGTCGAAGGGCTTTGGCGTTTGTTTGATATTTGGTAATAGAAAGAAGGTGGAGGTAGATACATGATCCATCAGAAATCTTCCTAGCATTCCCGATGGATTGGTTAAGCCTGCTGTTTGATATTTCTCAGTGGAATGTAATAGAATCCGCACTGACTCAATGGTGGAGGCGCATAAAACTACAGTCCTTGCAAAGACTTCGTGGGCTTGTTTGGTGTGGCGATCGATATAGCCCACGCCGAGAGCTTTGCGCGTATCCGCATCAAAGATCACATGGCTAACCACTGCATCCGATCGCAAAGTAACATTTCCCGTCTCGATCGCCGCTTTGAGCGAAGAACCCAAACTGGAATACATCGGCCAAGGCTGCTCTGGGGTGGGATGATGCAAACCGAAGCCCCGTGAAGGGATCAGGCGACGATCTGACCATTTAGTTTCCACAATTTGCTTGAGATGTTCTTCAGCAGGAGTTAAGGGTAAAGTCGGCTGATAGTCACCATCGGGCAGTTGCGCTAAACCTTCTTGACTACCCCGCACCTGAAAGAATTTTTCTAATTTACTGTAATAGGGAGCCAAATCTGCATAGGCGATCGGCCAGTCCTGCTCATGTCCATCGCGACTGGATGCCTTAAATTCATAGTCGGATAGTCGCAAGGTGATCCCGCCCCAAGTCAAGCTCTTGCCGCCCACCTGACGACCACGAATCCAGTAAAACGGGCGATCGGATGGCGTGGTGTAAGGATTGTCTTTTTCATCAATAAATAGATCAGGATTTGCCTTCCAATATCCAGGATGCATCGACTGATAGGACTGACGCTTAGTGATCGCCAGATTATATAAACGCTTTGCCATATCTCTTGGCTGATTGCCGAGATCACTTGCTACGGGAGTCCGACCTGCTTCTAAGACGAGGACTTTTAAACCGCGTTCGCTCAATTCCTTGGCAGCCACGCCACCATTGGCTCCAGAGCCAACGACGATCGCATCATAAACTTCTGTAGAAGGATAGGGACTCATGTTATTTCTTGACAAACTCGTTGCTTAGGGTTCTGCCTTTGGTGTGGCGCGGCTTTGCCGCGCCACACCAAATTGGTTCTTTATTTTACTGCGAGTCCCTTAGCAAAGCTCACCTTTCTAAGTACTTGTGCAAAAATTACCCAAGCCCAAAAAGTTTTGTCCCGCAGGGACGAAACTTTTTGGCTTTGGGTTTGAGCAACCTTTTGGCTGCTCGAAAAGAGGGCGATCGCTGCCTCACAAAAATAAACTTTACAACGTAGGTCGAAATTTGCTAACCTAGATAGCCGTCGCCTAAATTAAAATGCGCCAAACTACAGCATAATTAAGAACAATACTTTGCTCCCCAAATAAGCATGACTCAAATAATCGTTGGTGAAAATGAAGGGATTGAGTCGGCATTACGCCGATTTAAGAAAAAAATCCAAAAAGCTGGCTTACTAGCGGATATTCGTCGCTGTCAATATCATGAAACCGCAGGCGAAAAACGTAAACGTAAAGCCGAAAATGCTAAGCGTCGTGGTCGTTTCCGTCGTCGTGATGTCTAGAGTAAAAAAGGGCTGTGCATTGCACAGCCCTTTTTTATTACTTGTGGCGCACGCGCAGCGTGCGCCACAGTTTTGTTAATAGCCAACGCCTAATAGTTTATTGTCGCGGCGAAATTGACTGGGCGTGATCACATCAGTGCCATTTGCCCATACACCGAGGCGATCGCTTTGGGCTTTGGCTTGAAGCTGATCATAACCTTGGCAATCTTTTTCCTGTAGGCGATCGTAATGGGCAAGCCCTAGGGAAACCATCACTTTATTGGCATTCTGTCCCCCTGCGATGACTTCGCCATAGTAACGCCCAAATTTATCTTTTTTAAAAACCCTCACATAAATCTCTTCATCGCTAACAATATTTTGCAACACCTTGCGGGCATGTTCCCCTTCGGCTTGCAGTAACTCAGGGGCATCGATACAGGCGAGATGTACTCTATCTTTGATGCCGCGATCGACAAGGGTAATGTTATCGCCATCAAATACTTTTACCCGCATCGGTACTGCGCCAAACTGTGCGAAGACAGGTTGAGTGGCGATCGCGAAGCAAACCAGATTGATCAATACGATCAATAGTAACTTCGATAATTTTTGAGTAAAAGAATGTTTAAAGCACATTGATTAGTTTGATAAAGATCTAATTCTAGCGATTTTAAAAACCCAAATAAAGGCGGCGCGAAGCGCCGCCTTTATTTGGGTTTTGTACTTCTAGGTCGCCGCGATCGCAAATTCACCACGACATTTTGCGCCACCATCGGCGATCGCCAGTTCATGCAATGTAAAATCATCGCCGAGTTTATGGACGAGATGCTCTAGTAAAGTGCGAATCTGATCATCGGTTTTGGCTGTAGGCGGCACATCAGGCGCGATCGCATCCAAAAAAATTGGGGACTTAAAGCAACTTTGCAAGTCTTCAGGAGCAAACTCTACATCCATCGTCACGCGAATAGGATCTAGTAACCGTAAAGCTTCACCCTTAAGAATTTGAGCAATGTTCAAATGAATTGCTTCTGCACATAGATCGATATTAGTTATTGCTAAGCCTTGATATTTTGCCCCTGCCCCGATCACGTTTGCCTTGGGAATATCCCCGCTTAAAATTTGACGACTTTTACCCGCGATCTCGATTTCAAGAATATCAATATGTTCAACCTGCGATCGCAACCACAGTTTAATGATAGGAATTAAGACAGAACTAACAACGGACATGAGTTTTTTTATAACCCTGTTTTGTGTGAACCTTTTTGAGGTGATGGCGGTCAAAACCTATAAGTTGATAGCCAATCGATATTGCCTCAATAATTATAGATGCTCATAAGGTTAATTTTGGTAATGGCGATGCAAAAAAAGGTCATTACTAAGCCGAGAATGGATGTTGATAGTCGATGCTCAAAACCATAACTACAAATATCGAAACTCCTAATCCCATTGATCCTGATTTACATCTGGTGCAAGCAAGCTTGCAGGGCGATCCCCATAGTTTTAAAAGGCTGTATCAACGCCATCAAAACAAGGTGCGATCAACACTATTTCAACTATGTGGTTCCGATGGTTTAGATGATTTGGTGCAGGATGTATTTCTTAGAGCTTGGAAAGGATTAGGTAAGTTTCGGCAATCTTCGCAGTTTTCGACGTGGCTATATCGGATTGCTTTTAATGTGGCAAGCGATCGCCGCAAAGCTCTAGCCAAAATGCGATCGCGCCATGTATCTGTCGAAGATGAGCAACTCGCCAACCTAGCGGATGATGCGATCGCCCGTGATGGCTATCAGCAAGCAGGGTTAAACCAAATGCATTATCAAGACATCATGCAACGCGGTTTAGCCAAACTCAGTGAAGATCATCGCGCCGTCTTAGTCCTGCATGATCTTGAAGAGTTACCCCAAAAAGATATCGCGGAAATTTTGTCTATACCTGTTGGCACAGTCAAATCGCGATTATTTCATGCGCGTAGTGCCATCAGAAAGTTTTTAGAAGCGCAAGGAGTCGAATTATGAAACGTAAATATCCTCAAAATTCTCCAGAAAACTTTGACGAAACTTCTAGCAATGAGGTCGATATGACTTTAGTAAATTTTCTTCAACAAAATAAGCCGATCGCCCCACTTCCTGCCCCCAACTTTGAGCAGCAGCTATTCGCCGAGATTGGCAAATATCCCCAGCGATCCACAAATAGACATTTTAAGCGCTGGTTGCCTTGGGCTTTGGCGGTTCCCGTCGTACTGGTGACTGGGCTTGGGTTTAATTTGGCAAATAATCGATCGCAGTTACAAATTGCGAGTAATGCCATCAGTGAAGCCGATCAATCAGCGATCGAGCAATCATTGATCAATAGTTGGCGTGGTAATGATGTCACGGTTGCTCAGTCCACTGCTCAATCTACAAATAATGCAACGGCTTCAACAGATACACAACTTTTGATGGAGCTATCTCCCTTTGAATATGAGTAAGCATCTGGGCGTAATTAAATATAAAACCCTAAAAGCTGTGGCGCACGCGCAGCATGAGCCACAGCTTTTAGCTCTTGGTTTTTATGAGTAAGCCGAGAAAGCTCAAAGTATATCTACGAAAAATCTTTACAATTTTTACAATCTTTACCAAGTGAGAAATATATGTTCCAATCTAAACTCTTTCAATATTGCGCGATCGCTGCCACAGCCGTTATCACCAGTGGCGTGATTGTATCTAGCACTGCAAGTTTACAGTCTCAGTCTGTATCAAAAAATCAAGCAGTAACAGAGACACAATTAGCCAATCCCAATCAATTAGCAGAATTACCAGACTCATCCGATAAACTTGCTGAGCGCCCCAATAGTCCTGCTCTGCCTTCGGGTAAAGTCCTCAAACAGCTAAACCTGACCCCTGAACAATTACAAAAGCTCAAAGTAATTCGCGATCGCGACCTGACTCAGATGCGAGAACTGTCGCAAAAGGTACGGCAAGCTAATCAGGAATTACGGCAGCTATTAGCTGGTACAGAAAGCAGTGATGTGATTCGCGTTAAGCATACGCAAGTAATGGCACTTCAGCAAGAATTGCAAAAGCAACATTTCGAGAGGATGTTGGCGATGCGTGAAATCTTGACCCCACAACAGCGATCGCAACTCAATGAAATCATGCAAAAAAATCGCGATCGCCTGAGAGAGGACATGAAAGACCGTATGCAAAATCGCATGGAAAATCGTGGCGATCGTCTAGACAAACTACGCGATCGTTCAACCCTATAGGCTTATAGGCAAGGGCTTAAGCCCCTTGTTCTGTATCAAAAGGCAAAAATAGCCTCGCTTCGCGAGGCTATTTTTGCATCAGTGTAAATACTTAACGGTAAATACTTAACGCGAAGAAATTGTTAAATCCCCCTACCAAATCTAAAACTGCTCTTAAGATGAAATGTTAATTATTCTCCACACTTCTGTTGAGTTTTATAGCGATTCGCGCAGAAATCCTGAACTTATTGAACTTGCATGACTGACTCTTTAACTTCTTCCAAACCAGCACAAGTGGCTGAAAGTTTGAATATGGCCGAAAGCCTTAATGATCTTAATTCTCAAACCCCAAGCCGATTTATAGAGCCAGTTATCCTGATCTGTCGCATCGCTTTTGGAATTGCGATCGCTACTTGGATGGTGATGGCGATCGGTAGTGCTACCCGTGTGATGAATGCAGGTTTGGCTTGTCCTGACTGGCCTCTGTGTTATGGCTCGGTATTACCTGCGGAACAGATGAATCTGCAAGTATTTTTAGAATGGTTTCATCGTCTGGTTGCCTCCACCGTAGGATTTGCCACGATTGTTTTATTTGGGGCAAGTTGGTATTTTCGGCAATCTTTACCCAAATGGCTACCTTGGGCAACTTCGGGATCATTATCTCTGGTGGTTTTTCAAGGGATTTTGGGCGGATTGACAGTGACGCAATTACTCAGATTTGATATCGTTACAGCGCACTTAGGAACGGGGTTGTTATTTTTCTCTAGCTTATTGGCGATCGCCACAGCTTTAACTACGCAAACCGATTCACAAAGAGCGTCAACAAAACTTGCTTGGCTGGGTTTATCCGCCGCAGTATTAGTTTATTTACAAAGCATTCTTGGTGCATTAGTCGCCTCACAATGGGCGCTGCATCAATGTTTTGCCTCACAGGATATGTGTATTGTTTTAAATGCACATTTAATCGGCGTAATTCCTGCAACCCTTGCTAGTATCGCGTTGGCGGTGACAGTATGGCTAACTAAGGCGATCGCCCCCATCCTGCGTTTAGTCGGCTCGATTTCAGGTTTATTGGTATTCGCTCAAGTGGCGATCGGCTACGCCACCTATAAACTACATTTACAAGTCGAACCACTCACGATTGCCCACCAAGCTACAGGTTCAGCATTGCTCGGAACCCTTGTTTGTTTTACTGTGTTAGCCTTTAGAATCACGAAACAGAATCAAGCGCAAACTGCGATTCGCTAATGGTCATAACTGCGAAATATTTTAGGAGTTAAGCGCAATGCCAGAAACAGCTATTCAAGAATTAACTATTTCCGAAGAAAATCTCTTTGCACCCGCCAATCCATCGATGAATCGGAACTGGCGCGAGGTGATCCAAGATTATACCGAATTAACTAAACCACGCATTATCATGCTGTTGCTGATTACCACCGCAGGGGCGATGTGGATTGCATCGGAGGGGCAAGTTGATGGTTTTTTAATGTTTATTACGGTTTTGGGAGGGGCGATCGCCGCCGCTTCGGCAAATGCGATTAACTGTTTATACGATCGCGATATCGATGCCAAGATGGAGCGCACCAGTTGGCGACCCATTCCATCGGGCAGGATTCAGCCGCTTAATGCCCTGATTTTTGCGATCGCCCTTGCCGCAATTTCCTTTACGCTCCTAACGGTCTATGCCAATCTTTTAGCCGCCTGTCTCGCCATGTCGGGGATCGCTACCTACGTCGGTGTGTACACGATTTGGCTAAAGCGCTCTAGTACTCAAAATATCGTTATTGGCGGCGCAGCAGGTGCAATTCCACCTCTAGTTGGTTGGGCTGCCGTAACTGGCGAATTAAGCTGGCCCGCATGGGTTTTATTTGCGATTATCTTTGTATGGACTCCGCCGCACTTTTGGGCTTTGGCACTAATGATTCGCGATGAATATGCCAAGGTGGGCGTACCGATGTTGCCTGTGGTCAAGGGTGCAGAGGTAACAGCTAATCAGATTCTGCTCTATACCTTACTAATAATTCCTGTATCCCTATTGTTGGTTTTTCCCTGCAATGTGATGGGATTAGTCTATGCAATCTCCGCCGTTGCACTAGGTGGAGCCTTTATTTACAAGGCAACGCAATTACTCAAGGAACCAAACGATCGCAATGTCGCTCGTTCGGTGTTCAAATATTCAATTCTCTATTTAGCATTACTTTGTGTGGCGATGGGAATCGATAGCTTGCCCCTCGCCCATATTTCCAGTCAACAAGCGATCGCCCTGTTACAAATACCAAATAACATTTAAAACCTTTAAAAGCCTCGCAAAGCGAGGCTTTTGTTTTGTGATTACCTTGACTGATTCCGTCGGGCTAATAGGCGATCGCGTATTCCCTCAGGATTAAATTTTTGCTCAGCTTCTTGTCTGATCAGAGTTGCCTTAAGTCGCCTTTCCGTCAGATAGGAATTGATCTCAGTCTTGTGTTTCAGGTAATAACCAATAACTAAGTAAATATCAGAGAGTGGTAATGACGGATATTGATCTGCGATCTCTTCAGCCGAAGCACCTTCAAGAAAAGCTACCACCACCGTATCAATCGTAACGCGAGTTTTTCCAACCCTGATCACACCATGAATATCTGTTTCTAAAGGCGCTGATTCAATTGCAATCGCTAATGTCATAGGTTCTTCCAATCTCTTCTACTATAGCTTAACAACTTTTTTAAAATCGATTTAAGCTAACTGGACAATTAGGTTTCTCAGCAGTTTCTACAGGGGCAGGATCGGGGGGCAGCAGCGCGACCACATGGGGAACAGGACGCGGCTCATAGGACATGACAGATTTGCCACGATAGGCAAGAGCAGCACTGGCTCCCGAATCCAGCATGACGACATCTTGCAAACCAGCCTTTGCTAAAATTTTGCCTAAACCAACGGAATCGATCATTTCCATCGTTACACCGATTACGGGTCTACCCGAACGATCAACTCCCCAGAAAGCGCGATCGCGACTAGCATCAAAACCATAGAGCTTACCAAAGGATTCCGCCGATTGGGGTTTGCCATCACGGACAAGCCAACCTGCGGCAACAAAGGCATCGGTGGCATCGGGTAGCTCGGACCTCACGGCTTCCAGTGAAGTATGTTTGGCAGCATTAAAGGGAATAAATTTGATCGATTTAGGGCTAATTAAAACCAGTGGGCGACCATTAAGTAATGGATTTTCCCCTTTATTGCCAGTATTAAAGAGTCCCGCATTACTAGAGAATTGGCTCATCACAGGCCCAATCATCGTATTGCCATCAATGCGCTCCAATGAGAAAAAGCCGCCGTCTACTGCCGCGATCGCATTGGGAACTGTGGGCAAAATTTCAACAACCTGAGCGCGTTTGTCAGCATGGGCGGTGACGGCTCGACCACCATAAACCAAAGTAAGTGGTAGTCCATCAACGGTTAAGTTCTTCTTCTCGACGGGAGTAGTAAAATTAATGGCTCCATTGCTCACCGTTGGCAAAAGGGACGATTGATTATTAGCAGTTCCGCCTGAGGCTTGCTCGATCGCCTCACTAAAGCGAGATTGACCAAAGCGCATGATCGTTAGCAAGTCTTCCGATTCATTTGCCGATCGCTCTTGACGCGGATCAAGACTCATGGAGAGAGCCGCCTTGTAGCCAGCATCTTTGATTTTATCCTTAGCCCTTTCCGTGAAGTCACCTTCAGGATAGGTGAAGTAATCAATGGAAATTCCTAATTCTTTCTCAAGTACTTTTTTCGACTCAGTGACTTCTTTCTCAATCTCTGCATCCTTGAGAGTGGTCACATTCAAATGATTGACAGTATGAGAAGCAACCGTAATCAATCCACTTTTATGCATTTCTCGCAGTTGCCCCCAAGTTGCCTTAGGCTTCTGTCCGCCCGTACCCACAAAGCGCGTATGCACTGACCACACCGCAGGATAGTTATATTTTTTGAGCATCGGGAAAGCATATTTGTATTGACCGACATAGTTATCGTCAAAGGTCAGTAATACGGGTTTGGCAGGTAGTTGAGCGCCTGTACGCAGGTGGCTAACCATTAAATCCATCGTTATGGGTGTGTAGCCTCCTTCTTGCAAAGCTTGAAAATGTTTTTCTAAGTCTTCGGGGGTGACATCCCAACTCACATCTTTGGTGGCGGTAATGTCGTGATACATGATGATCGGAATCTTTGCCCCACGAGCGCGATCGCTAATTTGGGGAAAAGGTGCAGGGCTAAAGCTGGCAATCAGATCACCATTAATCGCATTACTTAAATTTGAGAGGCTAGGTAATGGATCATTCGCGATCGCATTGATGGCTCTGATCTGATAGAGAGAGGCTGTTATCGAATCTAGCGCATTATATTGACAGAATGACGGCGCTCCAGATGTGTTGTTAGCAATAGCGTTATCTGGGTTTGCGACAGGACTATCCAAAGCTGTGGAGGAAGCACGATAATTGACAAATCGCGAAGCGATCGCGGCTCCCATGCCAGTGCCGAGGGCAGCCAATGCCAGCACGATCCAAATCATGTTCATGCTGCTGCTCTTTTTGTCGTTGCCCCTGCTCATAAATATTTATAAATTTTTGAATATTACTAGCGCCTATTTAATCAGACAGCCATGATGTAAACAAGTACCTAGGGATCAAAAATCGGGTTTTTATTTTGTTAAAGCTACGCCCATCCTGCCAATTGATAAATAAATAGCCCGATATATTCTTTGATCGCATTAGTTGTATTTTTAAGAGCTTCGGCACTAGGTAACAAATCTAAGATGAGGGCGAAACCCTTGCTATTATCATTCTTGACCGATAAAAAGTCTGTTGGCGCAGGAATAATTTCTAATCCAACTTTACGAAAAATTTCTATAGATCGCGGCATATGTAGAGCCGAGGTGACTAGCAATATTTTATTACCCCCCTTTTTGTCAAGAATTTGCTTAGTATTCACGGCATTATCACGAGTATTAAAGGACTGCGATTCTTGGACAATGGCGCTACTGGGTACACCCATTACTTCCGCGATCGCTGCCATATCTTCCGACTCAGGATTCCCACCTTCGCCGTACCACTCAGCCCTACCGCCCGTAACTACGAGCAATGGTGCTTTGCCCCGCTTATATAGCCACGATCCATATAAAATGCGATCACCTGCTTCGCTGACTTCATACCAAGGGCGCGGCGAGATGCGTGGGCGCGTACCACCACCTAAAACCACAATTGCTTCAGCTTGGGGCAGATCACCATTGGGAAGATATCGCCATTCTAGCGATCGCACTAGCGCCTTAGAAAAAATCTCGTTACTACTGAGTAACAAAATTACTAGTGCAATTGCTAAAAGAATCGAGGAAACCCGATTTTTTTTGAAGAGGGTGAATGATATTTTGGCAGAACTAGCATTGCGGGACAGTCGAGATTTCCACAGCAAATTAACTAAAGCGATCGCAATTAGGAGACTAGATAGCCCAAGGGGATAACAAAAAATGGGTAAAAGCTTAGATAAAAAGAGCGACACAGTTTAAAAATCTAATATTTTTTAAGAAAGAAAATAGTTTTTCTATAAATTATTTAGGATTGCTATATCTAAGAAAAGATATTTGATTGCGAAAATTATACCCATTTTTCAGGATGAATTGTCTGGTGTGCTACTTAATAAAGAAGGTAATAATGCTTTAATAAGAAATATGTACCTAGAAATTAAATTTTAAATTTCAGATAACCGTCAGATTTTATAAAATTTTGTAAAAGTAGTAGTTTATTCTTAAAGATAAAACTAAAACTCGATATATTCTAAAAAGACTATAGAAACTTGGTCTAAGTCTGTGGTCTGCAAAGTTCAATACTAGTAGGGAGGATAAATTATGACCTTGATGAGTTTTGCGATAGGAACAAACCATGATTTGCGCTGATATGGACATGCTTAAAGCTCAAACACAATCGGCGAGAGATATTTTACAAAGTCTAGAGTCCAGCCAAGACGGATGTATTTACGTCTTGCGCGATCGCATTCGCTGGTCATTTTATATCAAAGCAGTCAAGCTAGTATATGCCTCCCATTCCCTAGAAAGTTTTGAAAGACTAGAGAGGCACTTACGCGCCCTTAGTCGAGAAGTCCCAGCCTTAGACGATAAACTGCGATCGCAACTGCGCCTGATGTTTGACGATCCGACCCCAGACAATGCCAAATACAAAGTTACTAGCGAAATTCTCTGCATTGAGTACATCGCTATTCTCTGGCTGGTCAACGAAAAATATCTACCAATCCCTATGGCAAGCAAACTGGTTGCTCGCATAATTCAAGAAGTCATTGAATCTTTTCTCTGTCTACCCAATGGGCTGTTTAACAGCAAGTACTATGAACATTTACTGCAAGACAACTATTGCGGCCTGTCGATCAATCGGATTTTAGAAGTTGTCGAACAAAGATTGCAAGCATGGTACAACCTTGGCCCCACGATTTCCTCGCCCTACCAATGTCCTTATTTAGTTAGCCAAACCACTGCCGCAAAGCGAATGTCCCTCGAAACAGTGCAAAGACTAGGGCGGATTTTGCGCGGGTTTAACTTTTTTCAGTTGGGCGCGTTACTAGGCAAAGACCCCCTCGCGATCGCCAAACAACTCAGTCCCTTAATTAATGATGGCTCAATTCTACTCAGAGATCCTCTGTCTCCCTTTGATATGCTGCCACGCACCTATTATCTAGAGCCAGAAGAGGAGCGCGAAAATCTAGAAAAACTTTCAGAGACCTTCACCGATGAAACTAACGCAGGTGATGATATTTCTTCTATTTCACAGGTTTTTGCTAGCCAGTCCACCAAAACATGGAAAATTGTTTGTATTGATGATAGCGAATCAATGCTAAGCATCATTAGCAGCTATTTGGGAAGCGAGGATTTTAATGTCACCCTCATTCAGGACTCCATGAAAGCCCTGATGAAGATCACTTCTATCCGTCCTGATTTAATCTTGCTCGATATCGGAATGCCCAATGTTGACGGCTATCAACTATGTTCTTTGATTCGTAAATCTTCGAGCTTAAAGGATATTCCGATCGTCATGGTGACTGGCAATAGAGGCTTAATCGATCGCGCCCGCGCCAGAATCGCAGGAGCCACAGACTATCTAACTAAGCCATTTATGCAAGCCGATCTACTCAAAATGATGATGCGTCATTTGATGTGATTAGGTAATTAATAGGTAATTAGATTAATCTTAGCTTCTTAGGGCTTCTTAGGGCTTCTTAGGGCTTCTTAGGGATTTTACAGCGCTTTGCGCTCAAACCCAAACCAAGAAAAAATTTAAAAGTGTTGCGAAGCAACACTTTTAAATTTTTTCTTGTAGTTCGTTTGATCGGTAATTGCTGTAAGTCGCGATCGGCAAATTCAAAATCTCTAGATATGGTATCTTTAATGTTTTATTAAGAATCACAAAATTCGATAATAAATCAAAAATAAAATGTATACCTACGGTTAACTTTTATCCACTAAATTTTTATTAATTTCCCTAAGAAAATTCAAGCCCAAAAAATAAAACTAGTTAGAGAAAATAATGACAACGATTCTTGTAGTTGAAGATACTGCCTCTGAGCAGGATTTGATTATTAGTTACTTAGTTGAAGGTGGTTATAGCGTGATCAGTGCTAATAATGGACAGGATGCTCTCAAAAAAATCGAAGAAAAGAGACCTGATGTTGTGATTACTGACCTAGTTATGCCCGGCATGAGTGGCTTAGAGCTATGTCGCAGCTTGAAAAAAAATCAAGACACTAAAAACGTGCCAATTGTCGCTTGCACTTCTAAAAATCAAGAACTTGATAAATTATGGGGAATGAAGCAAGGGATTGATGTGTATGTTACCAAACCATTTTCTCGTGAGGATATCCTTAGAGCCGTTCGCTCTGTTGCTTAATCAAATTTTTTAAGCCATCATTAAAAATCAAAACCACCCCTATTAGCTTCTATATAAGCCTAGCAAGGAGAGAAAATCTTGGTTACAGTATTAGTTGTAGAAGATACGACATCTGAACGTGAGTTAATCTGTGATTACTTACGGCAGGGTGGATATGTTGTAGTAAGTGCTGCTGATGGAACGGAAGGATTGGAGAAGTTTGAGAAGGTTCAACCAAATGTGGTCATTACAGATTTGGTGATGCCTGGCATGAGTGGGTTAGAGTTATGTCGAGCGATCAAAAAACTTACCCCCACCAAGAAAGTACCTGTGATTGCTTGTACTTCCAAAAATCAAGAACTCGATCGCCTCTGGGGAATGAAACAAGGTGTAGATATATATCTCACTAAGCCTTTTACGAAGGATGAGATTGTGCAGGCGGTGCGATCGCTAGGTTTAGGAGGATGACATGGGCAACTTAACCATCGAGTTACAGGAAGAACAAGCTCAGGCGATCGCAGGATTACCCTATTTAAGTTTGCAGATCGATCAAGATGTAACCGTAGCCTTGCCGTTAAAGTTTGTGCGTGAAACCTTAGTACTGTCCTCAGAGCGATTCACGCAGATGCCCAATGTCCATAATTGTTTAATGGGATTAGTGGAGCATCGTAGCAATATTTTTTGGGTGCTGGACTTACCGCAATTGCTAGGTTTTGCGCCCCTTGACTCTACGATGACCGAGACTCATATCGCCATTTTACATCTTGGCACTGCATTTCTAGGTTTGGGTGTCCATCGCATTGGTCGCGTCCTGCGGATCAGTGATGTCGAGATTGTCTCCCCCCTAGAATTGCCCAAGACAAGAACTCCTATGGAGGTTGTGCCATTTTTGCGCGGCTGGGTGTCGCAGGTAGGAGGAACCAGCACAAATATCTATGTATTAGATGCTGAGGCGATCGCTAATTATAAATTTATGGCTTTTGCTACTGCTGCGTAGATCAAGAAATTTCGCGACAAGTTCTCATTTAAAAGCTTACTCACTCCCACAGAGGTTAGTACAATGGTTCTCGATTCACGTTCTCGCATTGATAGCACCGAAACAGTTAATCCTAATGGCACTAATGGCAACGAAGCTAAACCTACTGGTAATGTCTCTAGTAATAGTTCTTCCCCCAATATGGAGCTAATTGCTTCTGCCATCCCCACCGCGGTCAAATCACAACAAAATCGGCAACGAAATGCGATCGGGCAATGGTGGCAAGCTCTAGGTTTACGCACAAAGACATCGATTATTTCGGTAGCTGCCATTACAGTTCCTTTGTTAGCCATCAGTAGCTTTACCTATTACTATGTCGGACAAGACATTACCATCTCGACAGAAAAAGCTAAGGCTTTACGGGCTAACGGGATGGCTTATCGAACGGCGTACTTTATGCGGGAACGTTTTGGAGATATTCAGGTTCTGGCTCAGCTTTCCTTTTTGACTAATGCCAAAGTTCGCGAATCCATACCAATTCCCGAACAGAAAGCAATCTTAGATACCTATCTCAAGACCTATCTAGTCTATGACAGCATTGCTGTCTATCGATTGGATGGAAGTCTAATCATTGATGCTAGTTCTGAACCACCCCCTGCAAATATTGCCAAGCGTGGTTACTTCCAGACCGTACTCAAAACTGATAAGCCATTTATTAGCCAACCTGAGCCATCGGTTGTCACCAAAAAAGTTAGTCTTTTTATCGCTGCACCTGTTAAAGACGCAACCACAGGTAAAACGATCGCAGTCATTCGTACAAGAATGCAGGCTTCGGTACTGGAAGATATTATCAAAGACTTCAGTCGTGATGGTGAGCGTTATCACTTTAGTGAATCTGATGGTAAATTTTTCATTGCCTTAGAAAAGGAGCAAGTCGGGCGTGACCTAAAAACTGACTTCCCTAAGCTTGTTTCTGCCCTTGCCAAACGTGAACTTGCATCTACAGAATCCATTAATTTATTTAGTAATAAAGACCAACTTGTCGGTTATTCTCCTCTGCCCAATCTAGATGGATTACCAGATCTCAAATGGGATGCCGTCATTTCTATTGATGCCGATCTTGCTCTTAAGCCCGTACAGCAATTGTTGTTAATTTTGTTGGCGGCAACAGGTGGAGTAAGTATCTTGGCGGCGGTATTGGCGATCGCGATCGCCCAACGGGCTACTCGCCCGATCATTGACGCATCGGAAGCAGTGGTGGAGCTAGGTAAAGGCAATTTAGATAAGCGGCTGGCGGTGCAAGGTCAAGATGAAATGGCGAAATTGGGTGACAATATCAACTTAATGGCAGGACAGTTGCAGAACTTTTTGACATTGCAAGAAACTCAAGCAAAGCGATCGCAAATTTTGACGGAAGTATCGCGATCGCGTGATATCGCTGAGCTAGACGAGCCATTGAGTCGGTTTATGGCGGAAATTCGCCAAGAATTAAATTGCGATCGGGTCGTAGTCTACCGATTTATGGCTGATGGTTTGGGTGGAATGAAAGGAATTATTGTTGCTGAAGATGGACTTGCTCATCTAACCAAAGCCAAAGCCGCAGGCTTAAACGATCCATGTATTCCTCGTGCAACCCTTGAAGCATATAAGAATGGTCGGGTTGTGGCAATCAACGATGTTTTTAAAGAAGGATGTCTCGATCCTGCCCATATTAATTTGATGCAACGCTTGCAAATCAAATCGAATTTAATCGTACCTGTAATCCGCATTGGTGAACTTGATAGCCTACTGATTGCCCATTCTTGCGATCGTCAGCGCAATTGGCAAGAGTCTGAAATTGAGACTTTAAAACAACTAGCCGATGAAATTGGACGCGCTATTTCGGGACTAGCCGCACTAGAGCAGCAGCGTCTGGTTGCTGACCAAGAACGTCAACGCAGTGAGGCGATTCAACGGGAGTTAATTAACTTGCTATCTGATGTTGAGGGGGCAGTTAGTGGAGACTTAACCGTTCGCGCTCAGATTTCGGCGGGGGAAATTGGCATCGTTGCCGACTTCTTTAACGCGATCGTGGAAAGTTTGCGGGACGTGGTAACGCAGGTAAAACAAGCAACTTTGCAGGTAAACACCTCAGTCAACACTAACAATGAATCAATTCGTGGTCTCGCTCAAGAAGCAACCCTGCAATCGGAACAACTCGACGAAGCCTTGCAATCTGTAGAACAGATGACCGAATCTATCCAGCAGGTGGCTTTGAGCGCCCAACAGGCTGCCGAAGCTTCAAGCACAGCCGCAAGTACGGCGGAAATTGGTAGTCAGGAAATCGAGCAGTCGGTGCAAAGTATTTTGCAACTACGTCAAACCGTTGACGATACTGCTACCAAGGTCAAACGATTAGGGGAAGCATCAAAGCAGATTTCTAAGGTCGTGGTTCTGATCGATCAGATTGCTCTCAAAACCAATATGCTCGCCCTCAATGCTAGTGTGGAAGCTGCAAGAGCAGGCGAAGAAGGACGTGGCTTTGCGGTGGTTGCGGCTGAGGTTGGGGCGCTTGCGGCTCAGTCGGCCAATGCAACTAGAGAAATCGGACGCTTAGTGGAGAGTATCCAACAGGAAACTAACGAGGTGGTACAGGCGATGCAAGCAAGTACGGTACAGGTGGTTGAAGGTACAAACCGAGTTGCTGATGCGCGAAAGAGTTTAAGTAAAATTGTGGAAGTGTCGCGCAGGGTAAACACATTGTTCCAAGAGATTTCATCGGCAACTACTTCGCAGGTAAAAATCTCAGAAGCAGTGCGATCGCTAATTTCTAAACTTTCTAATCAGTCCCAGCGTTCTTCTGAAACCTCACGGGAGGTTGCTACTTCCCTTCAACAAACCGCAGATGTTGCTAGTCAATTGCAGTCATCGGTAGAAACCTTCAAGGTTAATTGATAGATTTCAGAATCAACAGCAGAGATTATTTAGAGAAATATATGCTTGCCAATAAAGAATCAGTCAAAGAATCTATTCCAAAAGTAGATAATGAACCTCAACTTCTAGATCTACCTCTACCTATACTAAAACCCCAATTAGTCGAAGCTACCGAAGACACTAAAATCATTCGCGGTTTAAAAGTATTTGTGGGTACTGGTTTAGTCATCTTTGGTTTCTCCGCTTGGAACCTCTTTGATATCTATCGAGGATTTCGCTCAATTTCCGAGCGCAACTTTCGCCTCGAAGAACTGAGTGGTCAGATCGTCTATTTTGATGAAGTTCTCACCATGTCGGCACGGATGTCGGCGGCTACGGGCGATCCTAAATGGGAAGAGCGTTATCTCAAGTACGATCCTCAGCTTGTAGCCGCCATTGAAGAATCGACCAAGATCGCGCCTGAAGCCTATAAAAGCAACTCAG
>DCSN01000110.1:11123-17524 GCA_002325645.1 Pseudanabaena sp. UBA1465 | reverse complement strand
ATTATTCACTTTGTAACGCCTATTCTTTTTATAGCTGTCGCCAATCTCTTCTTTGGCTTAATCCAGCTATACAAAGTTAAGGGCATCCCTAGGGATGCCCTTAACTTTGTCACTGTCCTTGCACTCGTTGCAATGTTTCAGAAAGACTGGCTGGTGCAGAGGGTGATTTTGCAGGTTCAGGCGTAGGTGTAGGTGTGGCAGGCGACTGGGGCGCGAGATCGCTATTTAGGGCATTCGAGGCTGGTTGCACTGAGAATAACTGCTCGATACTTTCATATAGCTTCTGTGCCACCCTATTATTGGCATCTTCAGTGAGATGGATCGGATCGATAAAGGCTTGTTGATTAGTCGATTGAAGCAGTTGATAGAAACTAATAAATTTGGTGTTGGGGAATTTGCTACTCAGAGTTTTTTCCGCGATCGCATAAGCATTTGTCACGCGATCGCTATAGTCATTCCCCAAAGACTTGAGAATGGCTTCTTCTTCTTTACTCAAAGCCTTTTGTTTACCCGTAATCTCTGGCTGAAGCACGATCAGAGTGGGAATATCACCAGCCAATTTTGTCATTTGCTGAGTATTGGTGACATAGCGATCGATCCTTTTTTGTAGCTCCTTGGGATCTTTACTAAATTGTTCAGCACTAAAAATCTGATAATCCGAGCTAAAGGTCGCAATATCGGCGGGAGCGATCCATTTTTGCCAAGCTTTAACCAAATATAACGAATTTAACCAGTTACTAAATTGTTGACTTTGGTGTTGGCGATACTGAGCCAGAGGATCGCGCAGCATTTGATCGACATTACCAATTTCATGGGCAGATTGATTGCTAGGCGATCGCAAGTCTTCATAGCCATCCAGAATAATTAAAGCATTGGGACTATAGGCACTTACCCGATGGGCAAGCAGAGCAAGTTCGTTACCAGAGGTATATCCGGGGACTGCCGCCGCAATTACCCGATAGCTGCCATCACGAATGCGTGGGGGCAATGCTCGCATCGATTCAATTTGATCAGCAAAATAGGGAGTATCTTTGGGCTTAAATTTTTCGGGGCTACTATTTTGGGCGCGGACGCGATCGTTAAGTAATTTCTCGATTTTAAAAGCCAAGGCTTTTTGGTTTTTGTCCGCCATATTGCTAAAAGCAGTGGACCCACCAACTAAAAATACGCGGATCTCGCCCGCAGGTTTTTCCATCGGTACAGAGGAGTCTTGACGGAAACCTTGATCGTTAATTTGCCAATAATCACTACTCTGGCTAGGAATTAGTTCATAGCCTAAGAGTGGGCTACGGCGCACTTGTAGACGACCTGAATCGGGTAATCCAGGATAGCTATTACCATTGGCATCCTGTAATTTGAAGGCGTAGGATTGGGCGATCGCCACAGTTTTGTTCGGTGCAAGTTGATTGGTACTACCTGTTGCCAAAAGCGCTCCTCGCGCAATTAGTTCCGCTAAAATTAGTAGCAATGGCAAACCAATGGCAATGATAAGTAAAGTATTTCGCAACCAAGATGATTTGCGCTTGGAATGCCAAGAGGGGGTATATCGGGTTCTACTACGCATGACGAGGCTACTGGTGTGCAGCTTTTTAGCTTATAACAATTTTTACCAAATAAGAGGGGGCGCACTGCGCCCCCTCTTATTTTACTTAAGTTGAATTAATTCAATTTTGTAACCATCGGGATCTGCAACAAAGGCGATCTCGGTTGTGCCATGCTTCATTGGTCCGGGTTCGCGGGTGATTTTGCCACCTTTTTCCCGAATTGCGTCACAGGCAGCATAAATATTTTCCATACCTAGGGCGATATGACCATAACCATTGCCAATGTCATAGGCTTCGGTATCCCAATTATGGGTTAACTCGATAACGGCATTGCTAGATTCATCGCCATAACCGACAAAGGCAAGGGTAAAGCGTCCATCGGGGTAATCTTTGCGGCGCAGTTCTTTCATACCAAGGACATTTGTATAAAAATCTAGCGATCGCTCTAAGTTACCAACCCGCAGCATTGTATGTAAAACACGCATATTAGTTTTCCTCTAAGTTTTATTAGAGATACGCTTCGCATATCTCGTTAACGATCATAATCTTCATCATCAAGGCTCTTTGGTTCAACTAACCAGTCAGAGTTTTGTCCGCCGATAATGACCTCTTCGATCGCCACATATTCTTTGTCAAACTGGCGCAGCGCATTTACTAAGGTATCGATCGCGATCGCATCGGTAGTTCCTAGGTCAACCCAACACCTTGCCCAATCGTTTTCGTACTCAAGGTCAGTCATGTTGTGCATTACCGACATCATCTCGTCATCGGCGGATTGGTTGTCATAGTCAAAGTAGCTAACATCGACACCAGACTCTAAAACCTGCATATTGCAAGCATTGAATCCGCCCAATTTTCCCAGTAAAAACCAAGAATTAAATACTTCGTCTAATAGTTGTTTTTCTTGCTGGGAGGGAGCTTCATTAAATTTTATCCAGATCCACAGGTCAAACCAATCACATTCTCGAAATCTAACTTCCATAATCAACTTGCAGATCTTGCAAAAATCTCGATAAGATACATTAATCAGATTAATTTTAGTCTATAGCGCTTACCAATCGTTCTGGATTTAGATCAAGCAAATTGAAGATGGCGAGGCTTACAGTATGATTGCCCAACCCCAAATTGATCGGCAGAGTGATCAATTAACTGATTTCCCGATACTATCAGCATCTGAATATCTTGAATGGGAATCACATCAAGAGTTTAAGCATGAATATGAAAACGGAAAAATCATCGTCATGACGGGAGGAACCATTCCCCATAGCCAAGTTGCCGCAAATTTCTCAGCATTACTAATTCCACATTTGCGTGGTAAAGGCTGCAAAGTTGCTATTAGTGATGCCAAAGTACTGACAAAATCTGGGAAATACTACTATCCAGACTTAGTAGTTACTTGCGATGAACGCGATCGCTTTAGCCGTGATTTTTTGCAATATCCTTGCCTGATCGCGGAGGTGCTATCTCCTGCGACCGAAGCACGCGATCGCGGTATCAAGCAGCAAAGTTATATGCTTCTCGATACATTACAAACTTATATATTGATTACGCCAGATCGTCCCAGAATCGAAATCTACCAACGCCGTGATGATCGAGCTTGGGAATATATTTCTATGGCGATCGAGGGGATAGATTTTGAGACTAACGACCCGTTAATTGATATCGCTAGACTCGATTTAAAGTTTCCCTTGTCAAGGCTTTATGAAAATATTGATTTCAACGAATAAACCAGAATTGATTCACCCATTAACATCAATATTTTTATTTAGTCAATGTTTTGATTTCTAATACTGCTCAATTCATCTTGAGGCGTTGTATCTTCAGGTGTCTCATCTGGAATAAATTCAAGCGTAAGTTTTAGCTTTCCTTTTTGCCATTTAGCCTTATCTACGATCATGACGCGGCAAGGTATCTCACGGTTAAATAATGGCTGAAGACCACTATTACTTTTTCCAAGAAGATCAGAAATAAACGATAGTAGATCTCTAGGTAAGCAAATGTTTTTTCCTTGTAAGAAATCTGTATCTCCACGACTGTAAGGAATATCAATAATATCGTTAAGTTGATCAAGATCTTTAATATTCATATTTATTTTTTGTCCTCTAGTCAATTTTTATGATCCTATCACTTAATTAATCTGAATTTAATTCAGAATCAGGCTTTTGGGTTTGGGGACGTTGACGGTGGCGACGGCGTAGGAATAGGTAAATTGCTAGAGGAATTAGCCAATAGGGGCAATAGACTAATAACCAGATCGCTAGTTTTAATAAACTAATACTGACACCTACTAAGGAATTAGTTGCACTATTCCAAGTGTTTTGAATTTGCGTACTAAGATCGGATTGCGGGGGGATTGTGGCGATCGCAGAGGAAAGATTGACTTGAATTGTGGAATAGGCAACCTGATTTTTTAAATTGGTTAACTGAGCATCAATTTGCTCGATCGCTTCTCTAATCCGACTTAGTTCTTGCGTCACCTTAAGGACATCACCCACCGAGCCAGTTTGCTTGAGGATTTCCTGTAACTGCACCTCAGTTTGGCGCAAATTTTTGAGGCGAGCTTGCAAATCTACCAATTGATTGGAGACATCCTCAGCCTTAAGCGATCGCTCTTTGACAATACCTAACTGCGCGATCGTATCCAACACAGCATCAAGTCGTTCTTGGGGAATTCTCAGCTTTAGGGATACCGATTGAGCAATACCAGAACTACCATTACGAAAATCTTGTAATTCTAAAATATCTCCCTGTTGCTGTTTAACCAGATCTGAGATGGCCTTTGTACTTTCTTCAAGGGATTTAACTTGCAGCGAAATCTCGGCAGATTTAATTAATTGCGGACGAGGTATGGCGGCTTTGGCAGGTGTTGCTGATTCAGCATTGGGAGCTTGTTCGGGCAAAGTGGCGAGATTTGCTGGGGCAGAAGATTTACTCGTTAACGAAGCAGCACAACTTGCTAGGGCGATCGCTGTGAGGATGCTCAAGACTTTTAGAGATCTATTAGAAGATAGTTGACCTTTCAACTGAGTTACCTCTATGTTTGAGACTTAATGTTTTCATTTTATCGCTGATCGACAATTGCTACATATTTACAAATATGTAGTATCATCCATCGCAATAATTTGATTTTGCTTGATCTGAAATGTTTGACACTACAAGCTATTTAGTAATTTGTAACGATAAATTACGATACAGTGCTAAAGTTAGATTCAAATTAGTCTAAAAGTCTCAAGAGTCCCGTGCAGAATTCTTGAGTGAGATCGTAAAAGATCGGCAAAAACAAGAAATCTAAAAATGTGTTGAGTCCCATCCTTTCTCATGGCTGGGCGATCGCTGAAGCAAATATTCAGTCGTGAGGAGTATTTCTTACCTGTGGCAACAAATCCCATCAATCTAGGACAGAAAACTGGTTTGACTAAAAAGTCCAAGCCCAAACAAGCTTTTTTAAACCATAAATGGACACTATTTATAGTGTTATTTGTCGCGTTATTGTCTGGGGGGCTAGGCGCAGGCTTAGCATTTGTCTTAAGTAGCCGTCCTTTTCAGCAGCGTCAATTATCGACGGATGAGGCTGCGGTATTTAATCGTAATGCCGATAGCATGACCTCAGCGATCGCTGGTGTGCCTACCCTAACCCGACCTGTGAATATTCTGGTCTTAGGGACGATCATGCTCACCTCTGATTTGCCCGATGCCCAATCAAAAGCCAAGGGTAAATATCTCGCTGAGGTCGATAACAACCTGAATGGGATGAGTGACGCAATGTTACTCATTCGCTTTGACCCAGCCACTCAAAAAGTTGCCGTTCTTTCGATTCCTCGCGATAGCCGCGTCAATATCCAAGGCGTAGGCAAAACCAAAATCAATTTTGCCAACTATGCAGGCGGTGCATCCCTATCGGCCCAAACCGTGAGCCAAGTTCTAGGCGATATCCCCATCGATCGCTACATTCGCTTTAATGTGAACGGATTTGGTAAGTTAGTCGATGCCCTCGGTGGTATTGATATCTATGTGCCGAAAAAGCTCAAATATCAAGATGATAGCCAGCACTTATATATCAATCTCAATGCAGGTCAGCAAAAGCTAAATGGTAGTAAAGCCATTCAATATATGCGCTACCGTCATGATGATCTAGGTGATATCGGTCGGGTGCAGCGTCAGCAAGCCTTTTTCCGAGCTTTCATTGAGCAGAAATTAAAACCTGAATCGATCACAAAATTCTCTGAAATCCTCGCGATTATTAAGGACAATATCGATACTAACCTCTCCGTTGAAGAAGTCCTTGCCCTTGCTGGTTACACCTCGAAAATTGATCGCAAAAGCATCCAGATGCACATGGCTCCTGGTCGCTTTAGCAACTCTGGGGAGTTTGATAGCTTGAGCTATTGGATTTTAGATAATCGATTGCTTGCCAAAATTATGAGCCAAAGTTTTGGGGTCATCAAATCCGCAGAAGCGAGTGCTGTGGAAAGTAGTACACCTCAAACTTTAAGGGTCGCTATTCAAGATAGTATGTCGCAGCCTGAAGGTCCAAAGAAAGCGACAACTATACTTTCTAAGGCGGGATATGCTCAGGTATTTGCCGCTGGCGATCGCTGGACTAAAACCCTCGCCAAGACCCAAATTATTGCTCAGAACGGCGATCGCGCCAGCGCTGAAAAATTGCGTGAGTCTCTCGGAATTGGTGAAGTCTTAGTCGAGTCTACGGGTGACATTGAGTCAGATATCACAGTGCGTGTTGGTAAAGACTGGCTACAAACCCATAACATTCCTCTTAAGCCTGTGAAACCGACAACCACAAATCCAGCTAATCAACGATAAATATAGTCGTATCAAAACCCGAATCGTAAAAGGCGG
>DCSN01000110.1:6429-11078 GCA_002325645.1 Pseudanabaena sp. UBA1465 | reverse complement strand
CCGCCTTTTACGATTCGGGTTTTATGTGCTAACGAGAATGGCGATCGGCATAACATAAAATTTGTCTAACGAACCTTGGCAAATAGCTCAGCGATCGGAAGCTCTGGCGTGTCCGCTTGAACCACGATCTCCACCAGCTTATTTTTAGCTGATTCCTCAAACAAAGCATCTACCGTCACCTGCGCCACCTTAGTACGGGGAATGCTGCCTTCAAAGAGGGTGTCAGCACCAGACAAGACTAAACCGCCTTCTTTTTCGCGATTGAGAAGTCCTCCTGGACGGACGATGGTATAGGTTAAGCCGCTATCTTGTAGATATCTTTCGGCTTGCTTTTTCCAGAACAGCACTAACCAAAATAGATTTAGGGGATGCAAAAATTTGGATACGCAAAGGGAAGAGACGATCGCGAAATGTTTGATATTTTTGGCTTTAGCAGCCTTGACTAAATTCTTTGTACCAATGTAATCGACTAAATATGGCTCAAAGGCATTGAGGCTAGGTTTTGCGCCTGTCGCACATACCAACACATCACAATCGGCGATCGCATTTTCTAAAGTATCCGCAAAAATTACATTTCCCTTTACTAATTCCACTTCTGGCGGCAAAATTTGTTTTGCAATCTCTAAGTCTCTGACTAAGGCTCGCACAGAGATATTGCGCTTAACTAATTCGGTGACAATATGCCGACCTGTCTGTCCTGTGGCTCCTGCTACAAATGCTTTCATCGATTATCAAGTCCTCAAGAAATTTTAACTTGATACTACAGCGCTTTGCGCTGAATTAAAACCCAAAGAAATTTGAGAAAGCTTGCTTTGCAAGCTTTCTCAAATTTCTTTGTAATACACAAAATCTGAATTCATTAACCAAGATGACTACTTGATCCCCACTAACATTTTTTGAGAAAGTTCTAATCTAAAATACATTGCTCCTAATACCGTATCACTGAAGAAAACGCGGCGCAGCCGCGTTTTCTTCAGACAATATGTGATTTTTATATGCAATGGTTTAAATTTAATTGGCTAAGTATCAAATCGAAACTGATTGTCATGTTATTGACGGTTAGCAGTAGCTCCATTGTGGTGACAGCCTATCTGGGCTATCAAAGTGGTAAGTCAAATTTGACCGATCGCGCTTTTAATCAGTTAACCAGTGTGCGTGCTTCTAAGGCTTATCAAATTGAGTCCTATTTCAAAATAATTCGTAATCACATTCAAACCCTAAGTAACGATCCTTCCATTGGCTTGGCTTTGACGGAATTTACTAACGCCTACCGTCAGCTTGACACAGTTAATTTACCGACCGATGCTTCAGTCAAAATCAATAACTACTATCAAAATGAATTTCTGCCTAAATTAGCGAAAACAGAGCAGGGTTCCCCTGTTCTCAATTCTTTTTTGCCAGAATCAATTGCTAGTAATTATCTGCAATATCACTACATCGCCGCTAATAATAATGCGATCGGTAAAAAACATCTCTTAGATAAAGCCAATGATGGCAGTGAATACAGCCGTCTCCACGATCGCTACCATCCCATCTTTCGGAATATCATTGAGAAGTTTGGCTATTATGATTTGTTTCTGATCGATCCTGAAGGTCGCATCGTTTATACCGTGTACAAAGAGACAGATTTTGCCACTAGTTTAACCATTGGTGCGTATAACGATAGTAACTTGGCGCGATTATTCGCCTCAGTCCGTCGCTCCAAAGAACGGGACTATGCCCGAATCATTGATTTTGAATCCTATGCCCCTTCCTATGGTGCGCCTGCTGCTTTTATTGCGTCTCCGATTTACGTTCAAGTTAATGGTCAATCCAAATTTATCGGCGTTCTTGCGATTCAAGTTCCCGCCGATGAGATTAATAACGTGATGACGGGGAATCGTAAATGGGAAAGTGATGGCTTAGGCAAAAGTGGTGAGACTTATTTAGTCGGGCAAGATTATTTTATGCGATCGATTTCTCGCTTTTTAGTGGAAACTCCAGAAGAATATTTGCAAACCCTCGCCGCTTTGGGAGTAAATAAGGAAGCGATTAATCGCATTCGTCAATATAAGACCTCGATTTTAGAACAGAAGGTGCGGACAGTGGCGGCTGAGGAGGCGATTACAGGTAAGCAAGGAATTAAAACTGTGCGGGATTATCGTGATATTCCTGTCTTAAGTTCCTATGCTCCATTACAAATAGAAGGATTGAATTGGGCGATTTTATCGGAAATAGATTTGGCTGAAGCCTATGCGCCGATCTATGATTTTGAGCGCCAGCTATTGATTTCGGCGACTTTATTAATGTTGTTTGTGATTCTTTTGGCAATGGCGATGGCTTCGGTATTTGTGAAACCGATTAATCAATTGATTGAGAGTGCGCGAAAGGTTGCCTCTGGTCAATTAGATACGATCGCCGCCCTAGAGAACCAAGATGAATTTGGCGAATTAGCGCAGTCTTTTAATGCGATGGTGCTGAGTTTGCGCGATCAAACTAATTTAGTGGAGGAAAAAAATCGTGAGAACGAGCAGTTATTGCTGAGTATTTTCCCTGCGGCGATCGCCAAACGGCTCAAGCAAGGCGAAAAGAATATTGCTGAAAGTGTTTCTAATGTGACGGTGCTATTTTCCGATTTGACTGGCTTCTCTAAACTGTCTGATTCCCTGACCGCCTATGAGATTGTGAGCATTCTCAATGATCTTGTCACCATTTTTGATGAAACCTCAGAACGCTTCGGCATGGAAAAGATTAAAACCATCGGTGATAGCTATATGGCGGTTTGTGGGCTGTCAGTTCCCTATCTCGACCATGATAAACGGGCGATCGATTTTGGGCTAGAAATGCAAGCGATCGTGCGGCGATTCAGTCAAGAACGGAATTTGCAATTGAATATTAGCTTAGGCATTCATTCAGGGGATATTGTGGCGGGGATCGTCGGGCGCAATAAATTTATTTACGATGTTTGGGGCGACACAATTAATATCGCCAGTGCGCTGAAATCCGCCTGCCCTGAAGGTGCAATTTTAGTCTCCAACGAAATTTATAACCGTTTAAGCGATCTCTATGATTTTATGGCGATCGCTGCCAAGGTAGAGAACGGTAAACATATTTTAAAAGCATGGCAAATAAAGCCCAAATAATCGTGATGTGCGGCTTCGCCGTGCATCACTAATTTTGTTAACTTCGAGAAATCCCTATGCAAACTAGCTCTAATCATCTATTTATTTGGGCGATCGCCTTAATTGTCGGACTTGCCTTAGCCGTGATTATTCTGGGCGAAATTATCTATCGTTTCCAACATCGCCGCCGTCCCCTTGCGGCGACCTTGCAGGTTGTGCGGAACTTTGTCTTACCGATGTTTGCTTTAATGCTATTTGTACAGTATGTCCTGCAACGTCCTGCTAGTGATGATCTTGTGAAGACTGTGCAAACTCTCTTTTGGATTTGCGTACTCCATGCAGCGCTGTCATTACTGAATGCGGTGATTTTTGAGCAAGCCAAAGCGGACACTTGGCGGGCGAGGGTTCCCAAATTATTAATCGATCTATTTCGCCTATTTTTAGTACTACTCGGTACAGCGATCGTGCTTGCGACGGTTTGGAATGCGGATTTAGCGGGATTAGTTACGGCTTTGGGTGTAAGTTCGATTGTGATCGGTTTAGCACTTCAGGATACCCTTGGCAGCGTCATGTCAGGCATCGCCCTTCTATTTGAACGACCTTTTTCCGTTGGCGATTGGCTGAAGGTGGGTGACATTCAAGGACAGGTGATTGATATTAATTGGCGGGCTGTGCGATTGATTACCTTTGAGCGTGAAATGGTGATCATTCCCCACAAACTCATGGGCAATGAAATTATCCGTAATTTCAGCCGTCCCCAATCCCTCCATGCCGAACGGATTCGCGTTGGCTTCTCCTATAACGATCCTCCCAATTTAGCCAAGCACGTTCTCCACCATACCGCCCTAGAAACCCAAGGCATCCTCAAAGATCCTGATCCGCAAATTTTTACCATTTCCTATGATGATTCTTCCATTACCTATGAGGTAAAGTTTTTTATCGCTGACTATAGCGAGTTAGAAGAAATACGCGATCGCTTTATGAGTCGGCTGTGGTATGCCGCCCAACGCAATAGCCTGACGATTCCCTTTCCCATTCGCACCCTCTATAATTTTCACGGCCCCACCTCACGCGCCGAAGGAACCTCTAAAAAGTTTACCGAAAGTCTGCAATCTCTACCTTCGTTTGTGCCACTAGATAAGTCCGATCGTACCGATGTCCCTGCTTCAGGAATTTCTTTACAGCACTTTGGCTCAGGCGAAAAGGTGATCAAGCAAGGTCATGAAAATAATTCTCTTTACATCGTGGTTTCAGGTAGCGCCATGATGACTGTAAAAGATAGCACAAGTGGCGATCGCGAAATATTGGTGGTTAAGACGGGTGAATTTTTTGGAGAAATGACGCTGTTTTCAGGCGAACCAAGCCCCATTTCGGTGACAGCGATCGAGGATCTGGAAGTGATGATGATTTCGGCAAGTGCCGTCAATCAAATGATTGATCGCCAGCCCAACTTTGCCCGCGAAATCAGCCAAATTTTAGAAACCCGCCGCCGCATCGTTAACACGATCCAAACTATAGCAGCCCCATAAAACCGAAATAAAAGTCGGC
>DCSN01000110.1:3081-6364 GCA_002325645.1 Pseudanabaena sp. UBA1465 | reverse complement strand
GCCGACTTTTATTTCGGTTTTATCCTTTAAGTCAAGAGGAGATAACACTCTCCTCTGGTATAATACATATCTAAAAAATATATGTTCTGACAAACGCTTTTACGATATATCCATTAAGAAAAGTTAAGAAACATCAATGCAACTCACCCATCGCCCCCGCCGCCTCCGCCGCAACCCATCCATTCGCAGTCTAGTTAGAGAAAACCATCTATCTGTAGATGACTTGATCTATCCCATGTTTGTGATGGAAGGAGAGAATAACCGTGTTGAAGTTCCCTCCATGCCTGAAGCCTATCGCTTTACTCTCGATCTCTTAGTCAAGGAAGTAGAAGAGAATTATGCCTTAGGAATTAAGGCGATCGCCCTTTTTCCTGCGGTTCCTGAAGAGAAAAAAGATCTCACGGGTACAGAAAGTTTTAACCCTGAAGGATTAGCGCAGCGTGCAGTACGGGCGATTAAGGCAGCAGTTCCCGATGTGATTATCTTTACCGATGTCGCCCTTGATCCCTTCACTACGCACGGACATGATGGCATCATTGATGACAATGGCGTAATTCTCAATGATGAAACCGTTGAAGTATTAGTCAAAATGTCAGTTTCTCAGGCTGCCGCAGGTACAGATTTTGTATCTCCCTCTGACATGATGGACGGACGCATCGGCGCAATTCGTCAAGGTTTAGATGCTGCTGGTTTTGAGAATGTGGGCATTCTCGCCTATTCCGCCAAATATGCCTCCGCTTACTATGGTCCTTTCCGTGATGCCCTCGGCTCTGCGCCTAAGTCTGGCGATAAGAAGACCTATCAAATGGACTCTGCTAATTCGCGCGAAGCGATCAAGGAAGTTTATCTAGACATTGCCGAAGGTGCAGACATTGTGATGGTGAAACCCGCTTTGGCTTATTTGGATATCATCGCCAAAGTCAAAGATGCCACTAATGTCCCTGTAGCCGCTTATAACGTTAGCGGTGAGTATGCCATGGTGAAGGCGGCTGCACAACTAGGCTGGATCGACGAAAAGAAAGTTATGTTTGAAACTCTACTGAGCATGAAGCGAGCAGGTGCAGATTTGATTTTGACCTATCATGCCAAGTCAGTTGCTCAGCTTTTAGCTACGGGCTATCGCCCCTAAAGCTTACGGTGCTTTGCGCTCAAACCCAAACCGAGAAATTTTTTAAAAGTGGCGCTTCGCCACGCTTTTAAAAAATTTCTCGTGGTTCGTTTGATCGACAATTGCTGTAAGGAAGTCAAGGCTTTGTATTGATTTCCTTAAATGTGGAAAGATGTGGAAATATTCACCGTGCCATTAACCTAATGAACGCAAAAGAACTTCTCGAAAGTTATGCTCAGGGCGATCGCGACTTTAGTAAGCGATCGCTGATGGGTCTGATCTTGACTGGTGCGAACCTGTCTGGTTCAAACTTTATCGAATCCGATCTGGAAGAAATTACGCTCGATATCGCCAATTTGGAGGATGTGGAACTAAATTTGGCAAATTTGTTGAGGGCGAATTTGAGTGGTTCGATTTTGATTCAAGCTAATCTTAATGGCACAGTTTTGGAGCAAGCTTCATTAATTGGGGCAAATCTTTCGGAAGCTTTCTTAATTGAAGCAGATTTGAGTGAGGCGGTTCTGGTAGAGACAAATTTTAGTAATGCGTTTCTGACTAGTGCTAACTTGACGCGATCGCGTTTATGTCGCGCTAATCTCACTAATGCTTTTTTGACTGGGGCTTGCCTCAATGGGGCCGATCTACGGGGGGCAAATCTCACAGGAGCCGATCTTAGCCGCGCTAATCTGACGGGTGCAAATCTGGCGGGAGCCGATCTCAGCCGCGCCAATCTAACCAATGCCAAGCTTAATTGGGCAAATCTTGCCAATGCCAAGCTGATTGGTGCAGATTTGACAGGAACTTATTTATCGACGCTTAAAAGTATTGAGGGTACTGATTTTACTGATGCTCGCAATGCTCCAAACTCAGTGGAGATTGTGAATATTGTTAATATAGAAGAGTCAACCCCAGAAGAAAATTAAAACTAGATTTTTAGTGATGCGCCTCTGTAGCTCCTCAAAAAATCTAGTTCTTTTCAAGTTTTTAACGTAAAACACAAAGCTTATGCGCTTGTTTTGTTCACTCACCAAAATCACCAATCTCGCCACAAATCTCGCTTTAGTTGCCACGATCGCAGGCGCGATCGCTTTGCCAATTACAGAGAATGTCTATGCTCAAGCCCAAAAGGATGCTACGGAATGGATCAAGCAGGGGCGACAACTTTGGCAAAAAAATGATATTTCAGGGGCGGTCGCCGCTTATAGCCAAGCTGCAAAATTGGAGCCAAAAAATTCTAAAATCCTCACTAGTCTTGGTTTTCTGCTCACCCAACAAAGTAATTATTCGGGGGCGATCGCTGCTTTGGAGCAAGCGACTAAATTAGATGCGAGTAATGCCAAAGCCTTTAATGCTCTAGGTTTTGTCTATGTCAAAATTAAGGACTATCCCAACGCCATCAAGTCCTACCGTCGGGCGATCGCCCTCGATCGTCAAAATATTGATGCCTATAACAGTGTCGGCTTTTTGCTAATGGAACAAAAAAACTATAGTGAAGCCACCAAAATTTATCGCCAAGCGATCGCCGCCGCACCCAAGGAGGTAAAAAGCTATCTGAATTTGGGTTATGTATTGAAGTTGACAGGCGATCGCAAAGGGGCTGTTGCTATTTACAATCAAGCTGATAAAATTGCTCCCTTTGATGCCGATGTATTAGTCGCGCTCGGTGGTCTCTTTGCTGAACAAAATCAAAATGAAGAAGCGATCATCAAATATAAACGAGCTTTAGATGTTAATCCTCGTCATGCCCAAGCAAACTTAGCGATCGCGCGAGTTTTCCGAGGTCAAGGTAAATATACTGATGCAATCACTGCCCTGCGCCGAGCCGCCGCCGCCCGAAATATTGCTACCAATAATTTGGTTGAACTCCAACGCGAAATCGCTAATCTCTATATTCAACAGGGTTCACTTTCAGGGGCGATCGTCGCCTATCGCCAAATTATCGAGATCGATCCAGAGAATGGGGATACTTATCTAGCTTTAGGTAAATTATTGGTCACACAACAAAGGTTGATCGAGGCTCGCAAAACCCTCGAAACGGCTGAGCGTTTATTTAATCAACAGGGCAATATTGATGGCTTAGCACAAGCGCGTAAAGCTCTATCAGAAATCAAATAAATCAAGACAAGGGGCTTAAGCCCCTTGTCTTGATTTATGCGGATAAATAAAAAAGCTTGC
>DCSN01000110.1:0-2954 GCA_002325645.1 Pseudanabaena sp. UBA1465 | reverse complement strand
ACTTTCAAAAAATATCTTGATCTGGTTTTGAGCGCAAAGCGCTGTAAGAAAGCGCGAAGCGCTGTACTTTATTGAATAAATGTAAACTTGCCGCTATTGCCGTCAGCTTCCATTTTGATTTGAGCTACATAGAATTGCTTCTGAACGATTTCGCCTTCGGGAGTAAAGGAAATTTCACCAAGGGGAGTTTCATATTTGCCCGTTAGCAAAGTTTCATTCAGTTGAGTCCGCAATTGAGGTAAAGCTAAAGTATTTAGCTTAGTCTTCTTATCAAGGGTGCGGAGAGATTCCACAAAAACTTGCACGCCTGTAAATGCTTGAGCGCTAAACTGAGGTGGTTCTTTTTTGTTCTGCTCAGTATAGAGTTTGCGAAAATCTGTATTGATCGTATTCTTTAATTCAGGACTATAGGCTTGAGCGATGATAATTCCATCACAGAGAGCTTTGCAAACAGGTAGAAGATTGGAGGTATTTAAACCATTACCACCAATGATTAGACCCTTATAACCGAGTTCACGCAACTGTTTAACAAGGTTGCCACCATCAACCGATAGACCAGAAATGATGATCAAATCAGGCTTGACATTAATCGCATTAGTTACTTGAGATTGGAAGTCGGTATCGGTGGTTTGGAAGGTCTGCACAGTCGCAAGTTCTAAACCTTTTTGTTTGACAGTTTCTTGGAAAGTACCTGTTTCCGATTTATTAAAAGCATCATTTTGGGCATAGAAAACGGCAACTTTCTTGATTTGGGGATTGATTTTGAGAGCCGCTTCGATCGCATTGGGAGCAACTACCGCCACAGGAGCCGATACCCGCGAAATATATTTGCCAATCTGGGGAATTCCCTTAGCAGTATTGGAAGCCGCAATTACAGGTACACCCGCACGCTCGGCGATCGGGTCAGCCCCAAAAGCCTGTTGTGAAAGGGTGGGGCCCACGATACCAACGACTTTATCTTGAGTAATCAAGGTATTGAAAGCGTTAATTGCGCCCTGTTCATCGCCTGCGGTATCTTGGAAAACAAGGCGAATCGGTGTGCCATTAATCCCCCCTTGCTTATTGAAATAAGCCTCAGCAATTTTTGCGCCTGTTACTCCTTCTTGCCCAAGGAGAGCTACATTGCTAGTTTGAGCAAAGGCGATACCAATGGGAATGACCGTTTGATTGCCGCCTGTAGACGGACTATTCGGGTTAGTTGGAGAAGTTGGATTTGTGCTGGGGGTGCAGGCTACCGCCAGTAATCCAGACATTAAGGCGGCGATCGCAAAGCTACAAAGTTGTTTGATTATTTTTTTCATCAAGTTAGAAGCCTCAAATATTTTTGATCAGGTTTAGTCTATCTGAATCCGTAATTTACCAACCACTTTAGACTGAAAGCATTAGAAATTAGCTTTTAACACCGTTGGGCTTGCGGTGTCAGCCTCAGAAATCTCCTACTGTGAAGAGGAGAAGCTCACGCTATACCGAAAGGTTAGCGTGATAGTATCGCGTCATTTTCAGCGATCGCCCATCCTCAAACCATAAGTAAAAACAAGCCCTGAGTATAGCTATCCTCAGGACTTCTTTAAACGTATTTCTCAAGTGCCAACTCTACGAGGCGATCGCATAGTTCTGTAAACGGAATTCCTGAATATTCCCATAGCTTGGGATACATACTCAGCGCCGTAAATCCGGGAAAAGTATTAATTTCATTAATTAACACAGTTCCCGTTGCTTCTATATAAAAGAAATCGACTCTGGCTAAACCCGAACCCGCCACAGTTTGAAAAGCCTTTACCGCCATCGATTGCACCGCTTGCGCCACATTATCAGGCAACTCGCTCGGAATGATCAAATTTGCCATACCTGCGGTGTACTTAGTTTCGTAGTCGTAGAAATCGCTAGTGAAAGTAATTTCACCGATCGCTGAAGCTTTGGGTTGTTCATTACCGAGGACAGCACATTCGATTTCGCGAGCCGTTACGCCTTGCTCGATCATGATGCGCGGATCGTAGCTAGTGGCATTAGCGATCGCTTCTTGTAACTGTTGGCGATCGCGCACCTTAGAAATTCCCACCGATGAGCCAAGGTTGGATGGCTTCACAAAGCAGGGATAACTAAGGGTTGCTTCGATATGTTCACTCCATTCCTGCTCATCCTGTTGCCATTGCCAACGATTTAACGCCACATACTTAACTTGAGGTAAACCCGCATTCGCAAAAATTGCCTTCATCGCAATCTTATCCATTCCCACTGATGACGCAAGTACGCCATTACCGACATAGGGCTTGTGCATTAATTGCAGCAGTCCCTGCACTGTTCCATCCTCTCCATTGGGTCCATGAAGGACAGGAAACCAGAGATCGATTTGCTGCACTTCCGTTGGCAAGAAAAAAGCGGCGTTAGTTAATAATTCTGAATCCTGTAACGCTTTGCCAGAATCTAAAACCTGCTTGGACAGATCAGGACTGCGCCATGTGCCATCCCGTTGAATATAAAAAGGTTTTAGTTGATAACGTGGGTTTTGACTGAGGGCGGCGGCGATCGCTTTTGCCGATGTAATTGAGACATCATGTTCCCCCGACTGTCCACCAAATAACAAACCGATATAAAGAGGAGATTTTGCCTTCAAATCGATCACACCTGTCATTAGTAAACACCCTCGTCAATTGACGTTAAATTTAAGTATTGATTACTTTACCTTAAAGTCATTCTAATTACAGCCTATTTAGATTCTGTAAGAACCTAGAAAATTTTTAAAAGCGTTGCGAAGCAACGCTTTTAAAAATTTTCTAGGTTTTGGGTTTGAGCGCAAAGCGCTGCTATTCTCTTGTTTATCGGAAAGATGGGTTTAAAACCCCGTGATTTGAGCATCGGCTTTATATTAATTAGATACTTTACATAATAAATGCTATAATGTAAGCATGACACAAAAAGCTTTCAAGTACTGATTCTATCCAACTCCTGAGCAA
>DCSN01000084.1:23740-34968 GCA_002325645.1 Pseudanabaena sp. UBA1465 | reverse complement strand
GCGGATAACTTGTGTGTACACGGTAGGTTTTGGGAGAGGGGCTAGGGGTGAGGGTCTTAGCAACTTCTGCATAAGTCCTAACCATCCTAAAATTGAGGTTTGGTGGGCGGTGGAGTAATAAAAATAGCGATCGCATTGTGAACAGGCGCAATCTCGGTTATCGGACGATTGAGAATATTGCCACCGAGGAATAGAGTCGCAGAACTACCTCCATCGAGATTAAGGGCATCAACCGCGCCAAGCTTTTTAAGAACTTCCGCAGTTTGCAAAAGATTGGGATTCACACCTTCAGGAGCCGCTTGGACTGTGGCGAGGAGCAGTTTGCCTTTCTCTTTTATGGTCGCGATCGCACTGCGATCGGCGGCTTGGGTATCAAAACCTGCTTGAAAAGCTTCTAATTTGCCATCTAGAGCAATACTTCCATTTTTGAGCAACAGGGGACCCGCACCAATCAAGTTAGGGAAACTGGAAAACTTTTCTGGAATAAAAGATTGACGACCGCGCACAGTCATCCCTACAGATAGCTGTTTTGCCGCTTCAGGGGTTTGTCTTGCCACTAAAATATAGCCATCACTGGGAATGATCACCTGTCCGACACCGACCGCACCACCTTGATATTGAGCAACGACGCGATCGCCTTTGACGACAATTAGCAGTTCATTTTCGGTTAAGGGGCTATAGTTACTGCCCCAATTGGGCGTATATCGGGCAATACCTCTCTGCACATAGCCACTATTGAGATTAGTGAGAACTATTTTGTCTTGAGTAGCGGTAGTAATTTCTTCTTTAAAATTTAGGCGATCAATCAGCGTTTCACCCTTCTCATTCCAAGCGATCGCCCCTCTGACTAAAGCCGTTCCCGCAATCCAGCGATTTCCTTCACGGATTGCCCCAACAGGTAATTGGCGAACTCGATTAAAAAATCCTCCATTAATTGCTCCCACCGCTTGCGCTTTTTCCACCATTTGCGGCACTGGCAACAAACCGAGAATTCCATTTGGTGAACCATCGGGATTACTCCAAATCGGGCGTAATCTTAATTGCGGTTGCTTGAGATCAACCTCCAAAGCTGTAACCGAGAACTTAATTGTTTTGGGATCTTTATCGGTTTTCGGTTTGTTGGGAATTTCAACAATTTTTTCAATCCTTCGCAGCCCATCCGCCCATTGCACCGTTAAGCTCGGTGGCACATAGTCCCGCCGCAAATCAATCACCATGCGCGGCGTAGCACCACTCAGCAATTCGATCGCAGGATTAATCGATTCGCTAGTATCAATCTGAATTTGGGTTAATTTACCCTGTGGCTGCACCGTTACCGATTTAACTAGATTTCCCGCCGTTGTGTTCTTCCCAATCGGTTGATCAGCAGCCATTTCTGCTGACACCACTATATTAATCACATTGCCCTGACGACTGACTCGCCAAGGAGTACGCCGATTCAGATCAATGACAAGGCGATCGCCCCAAGCCTGTTTACTCCGCCGCACTGCTTGGATTTTTGTATCAGGAGTATAGATATTTAGGGAATTGCCAATAATTTCGGTGCGCCATTGATCGGCAAAAGGAGTGAGGTCAAGATAGCGAAATCTACCTGTGCTATCAAAAGATACCCGCGAAAAAGTCGGACTAGAGAACCAGCGCAATCTTTGGCGATCGGCTTTTTCCGAATCCATCATCTGCACGCCTAAACCACCTGCCAGCCAATCTTCCTGCACATAGAAGCTCTGTTGTCCTTGTTCTACTTTCCTAATCCAACGCCCTGACCAAGGCTGTCCATTTAGTTGAATTACAGTTCCGCTATCGGGTACGGTTGCCGCAGGGGTGCTATCTGCAATCAGAAATTGGCAACTAGCGACAAGAAATGGAATTAGCGTTTTACGGTATGTCATTTTCATAATGCTAAACGGTGACTAATTTGCATGATTTTGATGAAATCAAAGTCATCCAGAAATAAATTAAGGTGCAGGATTGCCATAACGCCCATGAACTTGGTCAATTTCTGCCAAAATTTCAGTACTTAACTGCACTTTAGCACTGTCGATATTTTCCTTGAGTTGTTCCATCGTGGTTGCGCCAATAATTGTACTCGTTACAAACCAACGACTGCGTACAAATGCTAATGCTAATTGAGTCGGAGATAAATTATATTTTTGGGCATATTTTTGGGCGATCGCTGCATATTCCGCCGTTGCCGCCTGCACATTTGCTTTTTTATAGCGCTGCCCAAACTGTGGGAATAGGGTAATGCGGGTATTGCTGGGCGAACCTTGGACATATTTGCCCGATAAATACCCAAAGCCCAAGGGACTATAGGCTAGTAGCCCCACTTGCTCGCGATAGCAAGCTTCGGTCAGCCCCATTTCAAAGGTGCGATTGAGTAAGTTATAGGCATTTTGAATCGAGACGATTTTCGGTAAACCTAATTGCTTGGCAGTATGACTAAATTCGCAAATGCCCCAAGGTGTTTCATTGCTGACCCCTAAATAACGAATTTTACCTGATTGAATTAATTCCGCAAAAGTAGCTAGTTGGTCAGCGATCGCCACCATTTCCCGTTCATTTTCAGGATCAAAGGCGACTTGCCCAAACATCGGCACATTGCGATCGGGCCAATGGATTTGATAAAGATCGATATAGTCAGTTTGCAATCTCTGGAGACTGTCCTCGACGGCTTGCAAAATATTTTTACGACTGAGAGCCGCGATCGAGTCATCGCGTAGCCATTTGTAATTGCGCCCTGTGCCAATAATTTTAGTGGCAATAATTAATTTATCTCTTTGCTGCTTAATGTGTGGTTGGGCTAACCATTCCCCAATATATTGCTCCGTGCGCCCCTGCGTTTCCGCCTTCGGCGGTACTGGATACATTTCCGCAGTATCAATAAAGTTAATCCCCTGCGCGATCGCGTAGTCTAGTTGCTCATGGGCTTCGGCGATCGTGTTTTGTTGTCCATAGGTCATTGTCCCTAGACATAGTTCTGACACCAAAAGATCACTTGTGCCAAGTCTTTTGTATTCCATATTGAATGCACATATATTGCAAACATAACAATACTATGGAAGTTGGTTTTCAGATTGGCAAAATAGCTCTATCCGAAATACGAGATAACAATACTGCGGAGAAAATTAAAAAAGGAACCAAAAAAGCTATTCATTGGATAAGGTGCAAGTGTCGCTATATCTTTTAGTCTGTCTGTTAATCTATCTGTCTAAGTCTATACTTCCTGAGAACATAAAACTTTCTTAGACTCGTTTTTCTATCACATACTAGTTCATATCTTTAAAATCTCCCACCACAAGTTCCACAACCTAGGAATCTTTTGATCTAACTCAGGCTATCAAACAACTATAGGGATATCTAAAATGTCATTTATCATTTCAACGATCGCCGCCTTAGTTTCCACATTGATATTTTTAAATAGCAAACGCTTAGTTGATCATCGTGTGACCCAATTAGTGATCAAAGCGATCGCGGGATTAATTGCTTTAACAGCAGCCCTAAATGCCTTAAGTCGATTATTGGTAGTCATACCTGCGGGAACGGTCGGAGTCGAAGATTTTCAGGGCAAGGTTAGCGATCGCACCTTACCCGCAGGGATTCATGTGATTAACCCCTTTGCGGATGTGGTGCAATTTTCGGTAAGGTTGCGCGATCTGAAGGAAGAAATTGCAGCAACCTCCAAGGAAGGCTTGGCAATCGGTATTGATATCAGCATTCAATATCGGATCGATCCTGCAAAAGCGGCGAGTATTTATCTAAATATTGGCACTGAAGAGCGCGAAATTGTGATTTCAAGGTTTCGCGCCATTTCTCGCGAAATTATTTCGGGATACAGTGCTGAATCGGTCTATGCCACTAGACGCGAAGAGGTAAGTTTAAAACTTGCCGAAAGACTGCGATCGCAACTTGCCCCCATTGGTTTTATCGTTGATGAGGCACTATTACGCAATGTCAAAGTCCCTGAAACCCTACAAGCCGCCATTCAGCAACGACTCAAGGCGGAGCAGGAAAATTTGCAAATGAAATTTGTGTTGGAAAAAGAGACTCAAGAAGCCGATCGCAAACGCATCGAAGCCAAGGGGCGAGCCGATGCTCAAAAAATCTTGTCTGAGGGGTTAACGCCTGCGGTGTTGCAATTACGAGCGATCGAGGCAACGGAAAAACTCGCCCAATCTCCTAACTCTAAACTCGTAATTTTAGGCAATGGGCAAACCCCACCCTTGATTTTGCCGAGCGATACCGTTGCTAAACCATAAATGAGAGGCGGCGCAAAGCGCCGCCTCTCATTTATTTAGACAAGGGGCTTAAGCCCCTTGTCTATTATTGAAAGCTTTGCAAAGCAACACTCTTAATAAAAATATTGGTTTTGATTTGGGTGATGTGACTCAAACTGTTAAAATTTTTGTAAAGCTTAATAAAATTCTTTACAGTTTTAGTTATAAAACGCAGACAGGATCGCAAAACGTGAGAATTGCAGTAGATGCGATGGGTGGGGACTTTGCCCCACGCGAAGTGGTTGAAGGAGCAATATTAGCTCAGACTCAATTAGGTGTAGATATAGCGCTAGTAGGCGATCGCGATATCCTCGCGAACTACTTCAAGCAACATAACCATAAAGAAAGCGATCGCCTAGAGATCGTGCCATCGGAAGGCATCATCGAAATGGATGATGAACCCCTTGAAGGCTTGCGCCGCAAGCCCAACTCCTCGATCGCCGTTGCCATGAATTTAGTCAAGCGCAAGCAAGCAGATGCGGTGATTTCGGCTGGACATTCTGGCGCAGCGATGGCAGCCGCCCTGCTCAGGTTGGGGCGTTTACCTGGGGTAGATCGACCTGCGATCGGTGCATTATTTCCCACACAGGTTCCCCACAAGCCCGTACTTTTGCTTGATGTTGGTGCAAACGTAGATTGTCGCCCCAAATTTTTAGAGCAGTTTGCGATCATGGGATCGCTCTATAGCAAATATGCGATCGGGATTCAAGAGCCTAAAGTCGGGTTATTAAATATTGGCGAAGAAGCCTGTAAAGGTAATGAACTCGCCATTCGTGTCCACCAAGCATTGCAAGAGAATCGTCAGATCACCTTTGCGGGTAACGCCGAAGGACGTGACATCCTTAAAGGTCAGTTTGATGTCATTGTCTGTGATGGCTTTGCGGGTAATATCGTCCTCAAATTTGCCGAGGGTGTCGGTAATGCCGTGATGCAGATCCTTAAGGAAGAATTGCCTAAGGGCTGGCGCGGTAAGCTGGGCGCGTTCATCTTGAAGCCAAACCTAAAAAATGTTAAACAACGGATTGATGCTGATGAGTATGGTGGAGCATTGTTGTTGGGTGTGGCGGGGATTTGCGTAATCAGTCACGGTAGTTCTAACGCTGTCAGTATTCGCAATGCGATCCGTGTGGCTAAGGATGCCGTTGATAATGAAGTACTCGATCACATTCGTGGTCAAATCAAGCCCAAGGTGGCCGTCCCTGCGGACGACACACCCGACGATCCCCCGACATGATATATCGTTGTCGCGAAGCGGCAACAATATATTATGTATAGACTTTTCCAGCCTAGTGAAGTACACAGCCCATGACTAATCCTGAATCTTCTCTCCTCGGAGTACGTTTTATTGGTAGCGGTTCTGCCGTCCCTGATCGCGTATTAACCAATCAAGACCTTGCCCAAATGGTAGACACCAATGACGAGTGGATCGCCTCGCGTACAGGGATCAGAGAGCGTCATATTGCCGATGGAGTAGAGGATTCAGTGGCAAATCTGGCGGCTAAAGCTGGACAAAAGGCGATCACTGCCGCAGGGCTAAATCCTGAAGATATTGACCTAATTATTTTATCCACCTCGACTAGTGATGATTTGTTTGGTACAGCAGGACGGGTTCAGAAAATCTTAGGAGCCGAAAAAGCTGTAGCCTTTGATCTGGTCGCCGCCTGTTCAGGTTTTGTATTCGGTTTAGTTACCGCGTCCCAATATATCCGTACAGGGGTTTATAAAAATATTCTGATTATCGGAGCCGATGTCCTCTCGCGTTGGGTCGATTGGCAAGATCGGCGCACCTGTATCTTGTTTGGTGATGGGGCGGGGGCTGTGGTTTTGCAGGCTACTAGCCAAGATCATCCCCAAAATAATTTATTGGGCTTCGAGATGCGGAGCGATGGCAAAGGGAATGAACTTCTAAATATTAATTATTTAGGTAATTATTTAGGTAATTATTTAGGTAATTATTTAGGACGTAATACCTTTAACCCAATTACGATGAATGGTCAGGAAGTGTATCGGTTTGCGGTGCGACGCGTACCAGAGGTAATTGAAAAATCCTTGCACAAGGCAAATCTCGAAGTCCATGATCTCGATTGGCTGATTCTGCACCAAGCTAATCAGCGCATCATTGATGCAGTGGTGAATCGCTTTGGGATTGATCCTGCTAAGGCAGTCAGCAATATGGGCAAATATGGCAATACTTCGGCGGCATCGATCCCGATCGCTTTGGATGAATGGGTACAGGCTGGGAAAATCCAAAAAGATCATCTAATTGCGATCGCAGGTTTTGGCGCAGGACTAAGCTGGGGCTCGGCGGTAATCCGTTGGGGATAATCCGATCAAAAGGTTGCAAGCAACCTTTTGATCACAAATTGCTAAAAATAAAGGCGGTGCATCGCGCCGCCTTTGTTTATGCGGTTAACCAATTTAAAATTTCATGATTAACGCGCTCAGGATGATCGTCATGGGCGCAATGCCCTGTATTTTCCAAATAGATTAAGGTCGCATCAGGGGCATATTTAACGAGGCGTTTCCCTTCCGATGGCGGAATTAAGCGATCGCGACTTCCCCATAAAATCAATAAGGGAACCTGTAACTGTGATAGAGCTTGAGTAAGACTAGGGGAATAATTGGGTTGATTGAGACTGCGATTTAGGCTAACAAAGGCATCGGCAGCTTGGCGATCGCGGGCAGGTTTGGCAATAATTTCCACTAATTGATCATCGACACGATCGCGATCGCAATAGACAATTCCTTTTAAAATGAAGCGAATCATCCAAGGTTGACGAAATAGATAAAAGAGTGGTTTTACGAATAGGAAAGAAACGATCGCCTTAACTGCGCGTTCTAGGGGCTGAAGCCATTTGGGAACTAGAGCATTGAAGGCTTCGATATCGGGTAAGCTGATCGTAACGACTCTTGAGGCAATTTCAGGATGATGACTCGCCGCGATCGCCGCCACCAATGCGCCAATGGAATTGCCAACAATTACCATTGGCACGCCCACAAATTTTTGCCAAAAGCTTAAAATCTGTTCCACCCACAAATAGATAGAATAATGGGTCTTGGGCTTCTCTGAGCCTCCAAATCCCAATAGATCAATAGCATAGACCGTATGGTTTTCCGATAGCGCAGGAATATTATCGCGCCATTGACCGAGGGCAGCCCAAAAGCCATGAATTAATAGGATTGGTGGTTTGTTGCTATCAGGATTTTGGGATTTTCTTACGCCATAATGCGATCGCCATCCCTTAAAATCCCAATCGCCATATTCTAGATCAATAGTTCTATTCATCATTCCCGATTATTTAAGTAAACTTAGCTTGTGTCGTCCGCGTAGCGGACGACACAAGCTTCTAGATTTAAAGAATAAAGGCTCGCTTAGCGAGCCTTTATTCTTTAGACATCTTTAGCGCGAACTAAGCTACCGTCGCTGGTGACGTGCAGTCCACATTCCTGATTACTCATTTCCCACCACCAACGACCAGCACGGAGATCTTCACCTGCTTGGACGGCTCTGGTGCAAGGCGCACAGCCAATACTAGGGAAGTTCTGATCATGAAGTGCATTGTAGGGAACCTCATTGGCGCAAATATATTCCCAAACCTGTTCATTTGTCCAATCGATTAAAGGATTGATTTTAGCAATACCGCGATCGCTATCTAGTTCAACGGTTTCCATCGTCGAACGATTAGCGGTTTGGTCACGGCGTAAACCCGTAATCCAAGCATCCAGCCCCTGAGTAGCACGACCTAATGGCTCCACTTTGCGGATATAACAGCATTGCTTACGATTTTCCACGCTGTCATAAAAAAGATTAATGCCCTTCGCACTGACCATCTGTTCTACGGCTTCCGCTTGGGGAAACATGATTCGCAATTGAAGTTGCGGATATTTCTGTTGAACTTTGGCAATCACTTCATAGGTTTCCGCATTCAATCGACCTGTATCAAGGGTGAACACATGGGCTTCGGGCTTAATTTTAGCGATCATGTCGATCAAGACGACATCTTCGGCTCCAAAGCTAGAGGCAAGGGAGATATTTTTGTAATGGCCGATCGCCCATGTGAGGACTTCTTGAGGAGTTTTGCCCTTGAGTTGTGCGGCGGCGCTGTCAATGTCGGTTTGTAAGGTCATTATTGGCTTAGGGAATCTTGTCTTAGAAATACAATTTTACGAGTCGTGAAGCTTATATCCCCCGTCTTTCAAGCGGGGGATATAAGCGAAAAAGCTAAATTTATTTAGCTAGTGATGACACAGAACATTAATATGTTCTAAAATCTCTATATCATGAAAACGTACAGATTTAAATTTTATCAGCACAAACGGAATCGATACTTAAAGCGCACCATAAATGCGTCTGCAAGCATCTATAACCACTGTATCGCTTTGCATAAGCGCTACTACAGAATGTTTGGTAAAACTTTAAACTGTGCAAAGCTTCAAAAACATATTGCTAAACTGCGTAACCGTAATCCCTATTGGCAACTGGTCGGATCCCAAGCTGTACAAGATATCTGTCAAAGGATTGAACGTGGCTACAAATTGTTTTTTGACCATCACAAAAAAGGCATTAGACCGCCTAGTTTCCAGAAAACTAAGAAATATCGGTCTTTCACTTTGAAGCAAGCAGGGTATAAGTTTTTAGGTGGTAATCGTGTCAAAATTGGCTCCAAGGTTTATCAATTCTGGAACTCTCAACCCATTGAAGGCAAGATAAAAACTGTCACGGTTAAGCGATTTCCTACGGGTGATTTATATCTGGTCGTGGTGACTGATGTGTTAGGGCAAGCTGAAAACAAATTCAAGACTGGTAAAATAGCAGGATTTGATTTTGGCTTAAAAACATTCTTAACTGCATCAGACAATGAACAGATTGCATCACCTTTATTTTTAAAAGCCAACCTCAAAGCGCTCAGGAAACTGAGTAAATCGCATTCTCGTAAACGTAAAGGTTCTAATCAAGGAAACAAGTCTAGATTAAATTTAGCTAGACTGCATGAAGATATCAGCAATCAGCGCAAAGATTTTTTCTGGAAACTTGCCCATAGATTAACCGATGAGTACGACTACCTGTTTTTTGAGGATCTGAATCTCAAAGGGATGGTTAGGCTTTGGGGTCGTAAAGTCAATGATTTGGCTTTCTCTGAGTTCCTAGAAATCCTGCAATGGGTTGCACTCAAAAAGGATAAAGTAGTCCACTTTATTAACCGATGGTATCCAAGTTCTAAGACTTGCAGTAATTGTGGTCATGTTTTAGAAAAGTTAGAACTAGAGACGAGAATGTGGCGCTGTCCTTGCTGTCAGCAAGTTAATGACAGAGATGAGAATGCAGCGATAAACATTAAAAATGTTGGGGCATCAACATTTAGTTTAGGTGATGTAAGTCGATCCGTAAGGGTTGCTGTTGCTGCTTGAAACTAGAATCCCCCATTTTCTAAACGGGGGAGTATGTCAATATGGGTTGCCTTCAAGGTTACAGCGCTTTGCGCTTAAAGTTTTCTGGGTGACGACTCCCAGCCCTAACTCGCGGACGAGTATAGGGTGGGCTTCTCAGCTAATCCTGCTATTGCATCGGAAACACGCTGAGCTTTAATCACTGTCCGCCCGACAGCAATGTTTTTAACATTAATTGCAGCATTCACATCCCGATCAAGCTCTAGTCCGCAGACATGGCAACTATGCCAACGATCTGCAATGGTTTTTGGGATGTGAGTACCGCAATTAGAACAATTTTGGGTAGTGCCATTTGGATTCACAGCTATAGCCAACTTGCCAGCATTTTCAGCCTTGCAAACCAGAATAGATAGAAATTCACTCCAACCAGCATCTAGGATTGATTTTGCCATCCTAGTCCTAGCCAAACCTTTTACATTCAAATCTTCAAAGCCAATCACATCATACTTATTGAGTAATTGTTTTGCAGACTTGTAATGAAAATCTTTGCGTTGTCTTGCTATCTTTTGGTGATGTTTAGCAAGTCGTTTAACCGCTTTACGTCTACGATTACTGCCTTTCTTTTTGCGAGAAACAGATTTATTTCGCAGCTTTTTATCTACCTCAGCCTTCCTAGCAAACTGAGGAATAGGTACAACTTCACCATCACTGGTAATCAAGAAATCCTTCAGTCCCATATCAATACCAACAGCGTTATCAAGATTAATATCAGGGGTAATTGTGGGAACTGTGACATCTTGCAATGTCAACACCACATACCAGCCATCAGCATTCTTGACGATCTGAGCAGTTTTGATTTTGAAACCATCGGGGATAGGACGATGCAAAATAATTTTGACATCACCAATCTTAGATAAAGTGATCCGATTGCCTTTGATGCAGTCCTGTGGCATCTGAGTATAGGTAAAACTGTGATATCTACCACGACCTTTAAATCTTGGCTTACCAGAGCGCTTACCCGCTTTGTCGGCGCTAACATATCGGTCAAAAGTTTTCTTAACTCTAGCAATGCAATCTTGAAGTACTTGAGAGTGAATCTCTTTGTACTCAGGAAATAGCTTTTTGGTATTGAGTAAATCTTTCTTTTGCCAGTAATAATCAGGCTGCTCAACTATGGGAGCGATGCTACATGACACGAGAGAGCATGAATTAACAGGGCAACGAGTGGACTCATACCAGTTAAAACGCTCTGCAAGCCTATAGTTATACTGCATACGCAACAAATTCAGCCAATCATCAAACTGATGAATTTGGTCTTTGTTAGGACGCAATTTGTACTTATAGGCTGTTATCATGCCATAATCATACCATAGAATAAATGGTATATAACAATGAAAAAAATAACTTTTCAGCTTGCAGATCAAGAATTTAACTTGCTTGAGACTTACTGTGAGCAGACAGAACGAGGTAAAACTGAAGTGCTGAGAGAATTAATACGCAGCTTAAAAATTAGTTTTAAAAGCAAAGATAATTGTCCATCGGCGGGGCATCGAACCCCTTGATGGA
>DCSN01000084.1:19400-23660 GCA_002325645.1 Pseudanabaena sp. UBA1465 | reverse complement strand
ATAGAGTGCGGGGCTTTCGCTTGTGAAAGCTAAATCCAGATTGTTGGGCTGCCTGCGTAGCAGGCAACCCAACAATCTGGATTTGGTGTTAATCTTAGGACTAGGTGAGGCTTAATGATGACGCACCTAAAGCAAAAGTTAGGTTTGGTTTACGATCATGTCCTTAACGGGATTACCAAATATTTTGCATAATATTCAGTCGCGCACCAGTTGGCAGCAGCGCTGTCAATATTTGCTGATTGTTGAAAAATGGGCGGACATTGTGGGCGAGTCGGTAGCCAAGCAAACCTCTCCCCTTGGCGTATATCAAAAATCTTTGCAGGTGGCGGTATCTAGCCCTGTGTGGTCTCAGGCTCTGACCTTTGAGCGAGTACGCCTGTTAGCAAAAATTAATGCTTTGTTGGGTAGCTCCAATAGTTTAGCGATCGCCGATATTCATTTCTCCACCGCCAAATGGGCGACGCATCAGCAAGACCTAGAACAGCGTAAAGTTATTACTGAAGATCATCCCAGTTATTTACCCGCGATCGCCCTAGACCCTGCAAATCATCAAGTTAATCGTCGGGGTAATCCCAAAAGCCATAAACTAGAAACTCCGAAACCACCTGAAACTGCCAGTGAAGCATTTCAACGTTGGCAAGAAGTGATGCAACTGCGAACGCATCAAATGCCAAAATGTCCTCGCTGCGATCGCCCTGCCCTGACGGGTGAAATATCCCGTTGGCAAATGTGTCGAGTTTGCGCGATCGAGTATCTTTTTAAGTAGCTAGGAGAACCACCCGCTAAGCAGGTGGTTCTCCTATTAACCCCAAGATTAGCCCCGCATCATGCCCAATCGAGAATCTCTCCATGCCTGCAATCCTAGTTTTGCCATCTATCCCCAAAATCCTGATTATTATCTGGATTTGGTGGAAGGGAGGGGAGATGATGTGGTGAAGCGCCTCCGCCGCGCGATCATCCTCTCTCCCAACAAACCGACTTTGCAATTTCTCTCAGGACATGCAGGTAGTGGTAAAACAACAGAATTATTTAGATTGAAAGCTGGACTAGAACAGCAGGGCTTTGCGGTCATCTACTGTGCGGCTGATCAATATCTACAAATAGATAATGTGGGCTTAACGGAAATTTGGCTACTCATTTTAAATTTGATTTTGCAACAGGTCGAAAAAAAAGGTGAGTCTCTATCTCTAGCCTATTTGCCCAATGCGATCATGGAAATCGAACAATGGCTGCGCCTGTCCCCCCCGATTGGTATCGCCAGTTATACACCCCGCTTACAAAGAATTTTGCAAACCATTCAAGACAATGCTCAACAGCGCCGTCAGTTGCGCCATCATCTAGAGGCAAGGCTCAAAAATTCCCTTCTTGCGGCAGGAGAAGAGGTGACAGCGATCGAGGTCGATCGCTTGAAACAGATGGGTAAAAAGGGACTCGTCATTTTGATCGATAATCTCGATCGCCTTACCCTTGAAAAGTCTGAAATCATTTTTGGGGATGGTGGGAAATACTTGAGGCAATTTCAATGTCACATCATTTACACCCTGCCCTTATTAGCGATCGCCGAGGTCGATCCGCAATCACCACAGCGCTTACAACAAAGTCTAAATGTGAATAAGCCGATTGTATTATCACCCTTGGCTCTACGCGATCGGCAAGGCGAGATTAAGCCCCATGTTTTAAATCTGTTGCGTCAAGTAATCTTATCAAGACTATTACCAAATATTTCTGCTGACAAAAGATTGGAGCAAGTACCAAATCTTTTTGATCATTTAGAAACCCTAGATCGGTTATGTATGAACAGTCATGGTCATCTCCCTTACCTGTTATCGCTACTCTATGGCTGTTTACAATGGCAAAATCTTCCAATTCAGATGGAGACATTAACTCAGGTTTTGCAGATTGATCGCGAGGTGCGCTTGGCGACTATAAGCGATCGCGATCGACAAGCTTTACAAAAATATCTCACCAGTCCCCACCGACTTACTCCCGAATCAATTAGTTTATGTCGTCGCCTCTTAATGTTTGAGCAGCACGATCTTGACGGCAAATGGTTTATCAGTCCTTTCGCTTAGTTGCTAAACCTTGGTACTTAAAATGTCGCGACCTAAGGCAGTTCCAAAATCTTCTAAATGCAGTCTATGTTGTGGCAGCCAAATATCTCCTGTCGCAATATGCATCGGTGGCAAAACATCATAAATTGGCTCTTGCAAAAAGTAAGTTTCCTTTAACTGGACTAGCCATGCTGATTGTCCTCCATCCTCAACCCTCGATTGGATATCAATCAGGCTCGTGGGAGCGATATCCAATTTTTGATTTAGTTCAAAATCTATTGCTAAGTCTTGGCGATCGCAGGGAAAAATAGCCGCGATCGTGGCCAACCCTTGAATCGCAAAAGCAGGAAACGTTTCCGCATCAAACCCAAACTCATCCATAAGCTGCTTACAAATATGTGCAGATTCAGGATTGTCAGGGTAGCCAAGGGAATGAATTAACACTCTACTACCAATAGAAGTTTTGAGGAATTCAGGTGGATTAAAAACTACTAAGGTGCTGTAAACCCTTGCGAGGTAACATACCGCCTCTTCAGGACATAGGGAAATAGCTACGGTTATCGCTGCTCGATCAAGCATGATGCAAAAATGCAATTACTTTGTTATTTAAGTTGAACAGCATACAACGATTTTTGGGTTTAGGTGTTGCTGCAAATGACTTAATCTCTGATTTTGCGTGGAGGTTTTTAAAACCCTCTCCCCTAGCCCCTCTCCCAAAGGGCGAGGGGAACCAGATTTTACTCCTCCTCGCCCTCTGGGAGAGGAGGCTGGGAGGAGAGGTCGATCTTCTATCCACGTAACATCAGTTAATCTTACAAAAAAAGGAGACGGTGTTTTGCACCGTCTCCTTTTTTGCAAGATTAAGCAGCCGCAAAGTTAGCAGCTACGACATCCCAATTAATCAAATTGTCAATATAGTTTTGGATGTAGTTAGGACGGCTATTTTGAAAATCCAAATAATAGGCGTGTTCCCAAACATCAATGGTTAATAAAGGCACTTGACCTTCAACAGTGAGAGGATTTTCCGCATTAGCGGTTTTGGTGATCTTCAATTTGCCACCTTCAACAACTAGCCAAGCCCAACCGCTACCGAATTGGGTAAGCGCGGCATTTTTGAATTCGGCTTTAAAGTTGTCGAAGCTACCAAAGCTGGCATCGATCGCTTCCAACAAAGCACCAGTCGGAGCGCCGCCGCCCGCAGGCTTGATTCCATTCCAGTAGAAAGTGTGGTTCCAGACTTGAGCCGCATTGTTAAAGATGCCTGCTTTCCCTTCTTTGTGGCTAATCTTGATTACTTCTTCAAGGGTTTTGTCAGCCAAATCGGTGTCTTTAACCAAGTTGTTGAGGTTGTCAACATAGGCTTTGTGGTGCTTGCCATGATGAAATGAGATGGTTTGAGCAGATAGCCCTGAAGCCGCCAGAGCGTCGTCAGCGTAAGGTAGAGATGGTAGTTCAAATGCCATTGTTGTTTAACCTGTTAGGATTTTTAGCTATTTTCTAGCTTTAAGTATTGTTACAATTATAGACTAGTTTCATTAAACCGTAGTAACTGCTACTTTATTTGTCATCTGCCATACACAGCTTTAAAAAGTTAAAGATAGATGGCGCTTCGCGCCATCTATCTTTAGTACTATCATTATGAAAAAAAGAGATTTTTTATTAACTGGAACTGCTTTGATCGGTGCTGCATGGTTCTTGAGATCTTGGCGATCGCCGTCTCAAGATTTGTCACCCAAAGATTCGGCGATCGCCTTAAACTTAGATCAAGCACCCGATCAATCAACTAATAAAGCAACTAAGAAATACCAAATCATGAAAACTGAAGATGAATGGAAGCAAGTCCTTACGCCAGATCAATTTCGAGTTTTGCGAAAACATGGCACTGAGAGAGCTTTTACAAGTCCCTTAGACAAGGAATATAGCCAAGGCACTTATAACTGTTCGGGTTGTGATTTACCCCTATTCACCTCCGACACTAAATTTAATAGCGGTACGGGCTGGCCGAGCTTTTTTGCTCCCATTGAAGGCGCGATCGCGACGACTGTTGACAATTCCTTTTTTATGAAGCGGGTGGAAGTCCATTGCAGCCGATGTGGTGGTCATTTGGGTCATGTGTTTAACGATGGACCGAAACCTACTGGAGAACGCTATTGCATGAATGGAGTATCTCTAAAATTCGTTCCGAAAGAAGCATAGATAAATAAATGTG
>DCSN01000084.1:18326-19348 GCA_002325645.1 Pseudanabaena sp. UBA1465 | reverse complement strand
CACATTTATTTATCTATGCTTCTGGCTCAATTTGTTAGCATTTGGTAATGGTAATGCCGCGTCGGAAATCCTCTAAATTTTTTAAATATCGATACAATTTTGGATTAAGTTTGTTCTTGGTAGTGGCGATCGCAGGTTGTGCCAATCCCTTTGGGACAGCCACTGCAACCGATCAAATTCGCTTGGGAACTTTTAATTTAGAGAACTTTGATGGACTTAATGCCGAAAAAGTAGATGCTGTAAGTCAGATTATCGAGCGTAACTTTGATGCGATCGGCTTGCAAGAAGTTAGTCCCATTGCTGCGGAAAAACTCAAAGAGAAGTTGAACAAATCGAAATCATGGGAATTTATCTTAGGTGAGTCGGGTAGTAGACAAAGAGTCGCACTGTTTTATCGGAAAGACTTAATGACGGCTCAGAAAGTGAGCGAATGGAAGCAAGTAAATATCACAGGTACATTGCGATCGCCTCTTGTCACCTATTTAAAGGCGGGACAGAACTTTGATTTTACGTTAGTAGTAGTTCACCAAAAGGGGGGCGGGGGGAAAGAAGCCGATCTCGTCCGTCAAAATCAGAGCGACATTCTGCGAAGAGAAGTTGATAGTTATCAAAAAAATCCCCAATCCGATCCCGATTTGATTCTGGTAGGGGATTTTAACAGTCCCACATGGGCTGACCAAAATCGTGGGTTACGCGATGCAACCCTTACCTTTTTGACTAAATCTGTGGAAACGGATGCGAAAGAGAACTGCTTAAAAAAACGCGGTCAACCGAAAACGTTTGATGGTCGTCCCCGTTATTCTAATCGTGGCACTGGTTGTGTGATCGATCATATCGCTGTTTCCAAACCTCCTCAAGGTGCAGAGGAGGAATATATTCCCGAATCAATTCAAATTCTCGATCCTCAAAAAGATCTAGGCTTTGATAGCGATCGCACCTATTTTTCTAAAGTTTCCGATCATTTACCCGTAAGGGCAATTTTTCGCGCAAAATAATTTCGCGCAAAATAATAGAGGTGTCGC
>DCSN01000084.1:15852-18262 GCA_002325645.1 Pseudanabaena sp. UBA1465 | reverse complement strand
GCGACACCTCTATTATTTTGCGCCTTGCTAAACTTGAAAGGCTATAGCCCCGAAGGTAAACCAGTTGGTTTGCCCTTAATACTGGTGACAATTCTGCCCCAGCCAGCCTCACCGCCGCCATCCCAAAAAATTTGCTGCATGACTGTATAGGTATAGGGATCGTAAGCTCCACCAATACCCACATCATAACTATCACTAGCCCCATGACGAGTACCGTAGGGATCATGGACAAGCCAGACTTTTTGGTTAGGGTCATGCCCCACAATCAGGCAAATGTGACCACTTCCTTTGTACGCAAATCCCACAACTACAGGAATCTTAACCTTAAGAGACCGTAAGACATCTTGAGCCGAAAGAGAATAGCTAAAGTAAGAGTTAATGCCGAGTTCTTTCAAAGCCCATGTTTGAGCGTCATGATCAGTAGTATCACCATACTTACCCACAATTCGCATGTAGATAGATTCGGGTTCTGGGAATCCCTGTGCTTGGGCTTTTTTGGTTAACTCACCGCCTAGTAAATAGTCAGCCAGCATCGAGTTGCTAGTCGTATTACACTGCCGCCAACCAGGACCAAAGATTGCTTGATCATTATCTAGTTGTGAGGCATATTTAACGGGCAATTTAATCAGTTGATTAAGGTTGTCGCCATCAACTTTAATGTGAGGCTCATAGGCATAAACCTTTTGGAGTTGGGCTTTGCCGTCCTTGGTAGGAAAGGGTGATGCAAGCGTCAGTAAAAGATGTTGGTTGCGATCAGGGCTATATTCTGTGACAAAAAAAGCCTGATCTTTTTTAATGAAAATTTTCTCTGAATCGGCTAAATCCGTTGATCCAAGTAGCTTCTTTTTGAGAAAAGTGTCTGCTTGCGCGATCGCTTTGGGCATAGAAACAACCTCGAAATTGATGCGATAATTATGTAAATCATCGCACATAAGTAGTTAGGCATAATTGACACTCTCAGCGAGTAACGCGACTGAAATTCCTGATTCAGCGATTCCACTTACTTAGAATTCCTTTCCTTACCCGAACTTGGCTTAGCCGCTTCATATCACCAGACTTTTGAGGTTGCCTTAATATTCTGGAATTTATGCTAAGGGACTTGCGAGAAAATAAAATACCAATCCAGATTTTCCAGAATCGGTGGGGTGGCTTCGCCGCCCCCACCGATTCTGGTTTTATATTTGGTGCTTTATTAAGTCGCAAGTCCCTAAGTCCTCAAAAAGAAATTGGGAATCTACGATATGCGAATTTATGCGAAGATCAGCGATCGCGCTCCTGCAATGACTTCACCGATGCGATTGGTCGTAAATCCTTGAGCTTGGAAATAGGCGATCGCCTCTTCAACTTTTGCGGGATCAACGACTACAGCTAAACCGATCCCCATATTAAAAGTGTTGAACATATCGGTTTCAGGAACTTCGCCTTCAGATTGAAGCCATTGGAATAGAGCAGGAATTTGCCAACTATTACCGAAAATTTGGACTGCTTGACCATCGCCAAGGCAACGGGGCAAGTTTTCAGGTAAGCCGCCACCAGTAATATGGGCGAGTCCATGAATGCCTAAATTTGCCTTAAGCGCCGCTAAAACTGGCTTCACATAAATTTGAGTTGGGGTCAAGAAAATTTCGGCTAAAGTTAAATCTTGAGTTTCAGTCGAAATGGGAATTTCTAACTTATTGCCCCAGCTATAACCCTTAGTCTCAATAATCTTGCGGACAAGGCTATAGCCATTACTATGAATGCCTGAACTCGCTAAACCAATCACGACATCGCCAATATTTACCTGCGTGCCATTGAGCATTTCCGACTTTTCGGCGATCGCCACACAAAAGCCCGCCGCATCATACTCACCCACACCATAAAATCCGGGCATCTCCGCCGTTTCGCCACCGAGGAGCGCACAGCCTGCCATCTGACAACCATCAGCGATCCCCTTGACCACTTCCGCCAGTTGATCGGGTTCCAGCTTGCCTGTGGCTAAATAATCTAGGAAAAATAATGGCTCGGCTCCAGATGTCAGCACATCGTTTACACACATAGCGACCAAATCAATGCCGATCGTGTCGTGTTTATTGGCGGCCTGAGCAATTTTTAGTTTTGTGCCAACCCCGTCTGTACCTGAAACGAGAACGGGTTGCCGATAACCTGTAGGCAATTCAAAACAGCCGCCAAAACCACCAAGATCGCCTAATACGCCTAGACGATGGGTTCTCGCAACGGAATCACGAATTTTTTCCACAAAGGTACGACCCGCTTCGATGTCCACACCCGCTTGACGATAATCCAAAACCTCTAACTCCCAATCTGCTCAATTACACTACTAGAGACTATTTAAGACTTGCTCTTGATCCCCCAGCCCCCTTAAAAAAGGGGGAGAAATTAATTCTTCCCCCTTTTTAAGGGGGATTGA
>DCSN01000084.1:2484-15819 GCA_002325645.1 Pseudanabaena sp. UBA1465 | reverse complement strand
GGATTGAGGGGGATCTCTTAGAGTTTTTAATCTTAAAAAATATTTATTACTTGCCTAATTCTTCCGCACGACGGGTTGCGGCAAGTACGGCTTCTATCATAGCGGAACGCAAGCCTGATTTTTCTAACTGGGCGATCGCCGCAATCGTAGTCCCCGCAGGACTAGTGACCTGATCCTTTAACTGAGCAGGATGTATCTTAGTTTCGCTGATTAATTTTGCTGTACCTAAAACCGTTTGGGTCGCGAGTTGTAAGGCGATCGCTCTGGGCAAACCTGCCGCGACACCACCATCTGCCATAGATTCAATCATCAACGCCACATAGGCTGGTCCCGAACCCGACAGTCCCGTCACCGCATTCATTAACGATTCGGCAACCTCGACAACCGTACCGACTGCCCCAAAAATTTTTCGCACCTTATCTAGTTGCTCGGTTGTCACCAAAGCATTCGCGGCGATCGCGGTAACTCCTGCCCCAACCTGTGCTGGCGTGTTGGGCATGGCTCGGATAATGGACTTAGATGGAAACATCCCATCTAACTGGGCTAAGGTCACACCCGCCAAAATCGACACAATACAATCCGCAGGAGCATTTGCTAAACCGATCGCCGCCGCATTTAGTGATTGTGGCTTAACAGCAAGAAGCATGATCTCCGCTTCCGCAGCCACCAAATTATTGGGTGTAACTTGCACCGCGTACTTTTTTTCTAAGAGCGCACGACGCTCTGGCATCGGATCGCTGACGCAGACATCGGATGGCAGGTAAAGGTTACTAGCGATCAGGCGAGACAAAATTGCCTCACCCATTACACCGCCACCGATAATACTGAGTTGAGCTTTCAAGGATTCACCAATAACCTAGATATTATTGAGCGAAACGGCTAACGGGTGCTTCGGCGGCCCATGCTGGAGCAGGGGCTGCGGTAGGACGCACAACGCGAGGCTGAGGCATGGGTGCTTCATTTAATACAGAAGACTGCGATGTGACTTGAACACAGGAAGGTGCAAACAGGAAGATGCTGTCGCCAATGCGTTCTTGATGTCCATCGAGGGCATAAGTACCACCAGCTACGAAGTCAACTGCACGCTGAGCTTGGTCGGGGTCCATCATGGTTAGGTTAAGGACGATCGACTTGCGTTCACGCAATGCTTGGATTGCTTGAGGCATTTCTTCAAAGCTACGCGGTTCCATCACCATGACTTGGGACAAACCGTTTGCAGCGCCAGGCATACCAATTACATTGCTCATATTTTCAGAAGTAGATCTTAGTGCTGATGGACGTTCACGAGTACGGCGCACCTGTGTCTCCTCTGGTTCGGGAGCGATCGCGCCATTTTCCTCTTGATAAAGTCCTTGATATTCATTACTGGAGGCTTCATCGTACTCATATTCGTACTCTTGAGCTTCAGACAAACCAACAAAATCCTTGAGCTTTGTAAAAATTCCCATCGTAATTAACTCCTAGTGTTTGCTCCTCAGTTTTGGCTTGGACACCGCAACATCATACTTCTAGACTAGATGAGGAGTGCAATCTAATAAAGGGTCTTTTCAGTCAAAGACTTACTTTGTCTAGTTGTGTTCAATTGCCTTTACTGTCTAAAACAGTATTGACAAAATATTTACTCGCAGACTGTAACCGATAACAGGTAAAAAAGCTAGATATGGTTGTTAAATTTTTTTAATGCGACAAAACACGACTTTTATTTGACAAAGCCTTGTATTACATAGGAATTAACTACTTAAGTAAACTAGTTATCGATGAATAAATCTTGTTAATCCTTAATAAGTTTTTAATAATCTGACCAACTTGCTTACTACTAAGGGATTTGCAAAATTAATTTTGGCTTACTAGGAGCGTCTATGTGAGTCTAAATGATGCTAATTATCCAATAGGACATAGCTGTCTCAGATAATTTAGAGAAGCTATATAAGAATGATATCTGTCTTACAAATTGCGAAACTTATAACTGATTCGTGGCCAATATATTCCCTAGCAAAAAACAGTTGCTCTCGAAGTTGCTCAAATTCTTAACTAAGTTTAGAAAAACTCTAATCTCTCTAGACCGCTAAACTTATAACAGGTTTATGTATATCTGGCAAGCAAAAGGAAGCAGTATTTTTGATGGCGCAGCTTTGCCGAGGCACAAAAAATACTGGCTCTTTATTAAATCGCAGCCCCCTTGAGTTGTCAGTAAACAAGATTTTATGTAAGAATTTTGAGACATTTTGTGCGTGTGCCAAGGAATCAGAAATTATGCGTTTAGGACAATTGCTCGCGTTAGCAGGGTATCAAAATTCTGAGCCTGAACTGGATCTGCTGGAAGTCAAACGTGTAATCGCTGATTCGCGGGCTTGTCAAGATGGAGACTTATTTATGGGGATGACAGGGACACAGGTGGATGGGGGCAAATTTGCCCCACAGTCGATCGCGCAGGGAGCGATCGCGGCGATTGTTTCGCGTGAGTCCTATGAAAATCTAGCTGGGAATTTAGCTGGGAATTCCGCGATTAAGGACAGGTTGATTGCCGTTGATGATGTGGTGGTGGCTTGCAGTAAATTGGCAACGGCTTTTTATGACTATCCTGCTCAAAAGTTGAAATTGGTGGGCGTGACGGGAACTAATGGCAAAACTACGACCACCCACTTGATTGAGTTTTTATTGCAAACTCAATACGCATCGGCATTATTTGGAACGCTTTATACCCGTTGGGCGGGCTATTCTAAGGTTGCTACCCATACCACCCCTTTTGCCTTGGACTTGCAGGCGCAACTTGCCGAGGCGATCGCCGCAGGTTGTGATCTGGGCTTGATGGAGGTTAGCTCCCATGCCTTGGATCAACGGCGAGTATTGGGCTGTCCCTTTGAAGTAGCCGTATTTACTAATTTGACCCAAGATCATTTGGACTATCACAAGGATCTAGAGACCTATTTCCAAGCAAAGGCGTTGCTGTTTAGTGAGACTTATTTACAAGGTCGGGCGATTATTAATTTTGATGATTCCTTTGGTCAGAGGTTAGTGCAGAGCCTTTTGGGTCAACAGGTATGGACTTATAGTATTAGTAATTCCCAAGCTGATTTTTATACCGAGAGCTTGACCTATCTGCCCAATGGTGCGACGGGGATCTTGCACACACCACAGGGGGCGATCGCCTTTAATTTGCCATTAGTGGGGCGTTTTAATGTGGAGAATATGTTGGCGGCGATCGCCACGGCTTTACATATGGGCATGGGTTTGGCGGAAGTAGTCAGCCAATTGCCAGAATTTAAAAATGTCCCTGGTCGGGTAGAACGGGTACAGATCAACGATGAGCAGGATATAACCGTGGTGGTGGACTATGCCCATACCCCTGATAGTCTGGAGAACCTACTCAAAGCGATGCGTCCCTTTGCCCAGCGCGAATTAATTTGTGTATTTGGCTGTGGTGGCGATCGCGATCGGACTAAGCGTCCCTTGATGGGTGGGATCGCCGCCAGACTCGCCGATCGCGTTTATGTGACTTCCGATAATCCTCGTACTGAAAATCCGCAAAGGATTCTTGATGATGTGGCGATTGGAGTCAAGGCTGATATCGGTGATAAACCGCTAACCATTGAAGGCGATCGGCGTAAATGTATTCAAATCGCTATTTCTGAAGCCCAAGCAGGGGATACGATTCTGATTGCAGGTAAAGGACACGAAGATTATCAAATTATTGGGCGCGAAAAAATCCATTTTGATGATCGCGAAGAGGCAAAATCTGCTTTGAGCGATCGCCAAAAGCTAGTTCGCTAGTCAAATGATTGTGTCCTCACCTTTGGCGAGGACACAATCATTCTCAAATAGCCGATATTCCCTCAGCAAAAACACGCAAAGATGATCGGTTATGATGCAAAAGGAAGTATATTCAGAACCAAGTTAGGTTTATCTCTGCTAAATAGGAAGAAGTAGCTACATGGGTTCGCCATCTGCCCCTAAACCTAAGTTGCTGGTTATCGATGATGAACCCGATAACTTAGACTTGTTATTTCGGACTTTTTATCGAGAATATCAGGTTTTTAGAGCCAATAGTGGCTTAGAAGCTTTAAAATTGCTGGATCATGAAGGGGAAGTCGCGGTAATTATCTCTGATCAGAGAATGCCGATTATGAGTGGAACGGAGTTTTTGAGCCAAATGGCGGTCAAATATCCTGACACCATGCGAATTATTTTGACGGGCTATACCGATGTTGAGGATTTAGTCGAAGCGATTAATACCTGTAAGGTATTTAAATATGTGACTAAGCCTTGGGATGAAGCTGAACTCAAAAATGTGGTTAGTCAGGCGATCGATACCCATAATGTTTTACGAAATCGTACTGCCGACCTACGTCGCACCCTGAGTCAACAGTCTCTGATCAATGCGATCGCCGCCGCCGTCGATAGTAATACACCCTATCGAGAAAGTATTGCCGCGATCGCGGAATTTATAGCGCGTAATTTTGAATTTTCGGCAAGCATCTTGAGGTTATTTGAGAATAGCCAGCTTTTAGGTGATTATTCGGCTTATTGTCATGAATCAATTCCTAATTTACCGCAACTATCAGAGATGATCACTCTGCAACCAAACATTGTGGCGATTAGTGATATTGAAACAGATGAATCGATTTCTCAAGATGACAAAGCTATTTATGCAGAGGCGAATATTAAATCTGTTCTCTTAATTCCCCTCGAAGTCCAGAAAGAATGTTTAGCAATGTTAGCCCTGTATCACAGGGGCAAGGTGCATCAATGGAGCAAAGATGAATTAGATTTGATTGAACTAGCCAGCGATCAGGCAGCGATCGTCAGTTCGCGTGCTAGAGCCTATGATCGGATTCAAGAACTTGCCAAGCGCGAAGCTTTACTCAATACGATTACTAGTACCATTCGTTCTAGTCTCGATCCTAAAAAAATCTTTGCTTCCATTACGCAACAATTGGGACAAGCCTTAAATTCAGAAAGCTGTGCTTTGTCTTTATGGACAGAAGATGCCCTCTATTTACGCTGCGTAGGGCTACATTTACTTGATCCCAATGAAATAGTTCCACATCCTAGTAATCCCGAAGATCCCGAAGATTCTGAAGAAATAGTATTGCCGCAATCAATTGTAAATATCTCGGTTAATCCTGTATTTAAAGCCTTGATCGAATCGAAGCAACCCGTAGCGATTACCGATTTACATAAAAATCCTGAATGGAATATTATCGATTTACCCTTACGCTCCATTGCCCGATCGCTACTTATTGTTCCTTTAATCTCCGACGGTAAGATTATCGGTAGTATTTCGATGCGTCAAAATAGGGAACCCCGCCAATGGCAACCTGAAGAGATTTCCTTAGTGCAAGCAGTGGCTGCACAGGCGGCGATCGCTGTCCAACAGGCAAATCTCTTCCAAAAAACGCGCCAACAAGCGCAGCAACTACTGGAACTCGATCGCCAAAAAACTGAGTTCTTTCAAAATCTGTCCCATGAATTTCGGACTCCGCTTACCTTAACGATTGGACCACTAGAAGCCGCGATCGAAAAATCAAATCCCTTACCCTACGATCAATCCGTGATCGCTTTGCGTAACTGTCGGCGGCTATTGCGATTGGTGAATCAACTGCTGGATATCCAACGCCTTGATGCTGGCAAAATGCAAGCCTGTTTCCGTCCTTGCAATCTAGTAGAATTTACTAGCCAAACCATAGATTCCTTCCGTCCCTATTGCGAAAGAAAAAATATTCATCTATTTAGTGAATTTAATGAATGTCCTGATGTCTATCTTGACCTAGAGAAGTTTGATAAGGTTCTCTATAATTTGCTCTCTAATGCCATGAAATTCACGCCTAGCAATGGCAGCATCACCGTGAGTATTGCCACCGATCAAGCTCGTCATCAATGTATTTTGAGGGTACATGATACGGGGATTGGGATTCGTCAAGATCAGATTCCCTTTTTGTTCGATCGCTTTCGTCAAGCAGAAGGCTCGGTTAATCGCAGCTATGAGGGTAGTGGACTGGGACTAGCGCTAGTAAAAGAGCTTGTCCATCTGCATGGCGGTGATATTACCGTCACCTCCGATTATGGCTATGGAACTACCTTTGCGATCGCGCTACCGATTGGTAAAAAGCATTTGCCCGAAGATCAAGTTACCAATTTGCCTGCGGATTTACAAATATCTAGAGCTTCCGTGGAGCTTGCCGACATTGAAATCGATCTTGATTCTGAAGAAGACACACTTCCTTCTATTGCTTCTGATCTATCCGATGGTGAGACTGAACATGATAACCATCCACAAACAGGTAAGATTTTGATCGTTGATGATAATCGCGATCTGCGAGCCTACTTGCGACGAGTTCTCAATCAATCTGGATATAGTGTTGTTTCCGCTAATAATGGCGCTCAGGGCTATACTCAAGCTCAAGTCCATCGTCCCGATCTGATCGTCACGGATTTAATGATGCCTCAAGTCTCAGGATTAGATTTAATTGCGATGATTCGTGCCGATCAGCAGTTAGCGGGGATTCCAATTGTTTTACTAACCGCTAAGGCTAACGAAGAGACGAGAATTGAAGGCACAGAGAGGGGTGCAGATGCCTACTTAGCCAAACCCTTTAACGATCGCGAACTATTGGCAGAAGTGCGAAATTTATTGGCTCTAAAAGCCAACGAACGCCGCATTGCTCAATTAAATCTCTATTTAACGGAATCGGTTCTCAAAAGATTTTTACCGCCTAGCTTAGTTGCTAAGGCGGCGACGGGGGAGCTAAGCCTTGATTTGCGTCCTGAGCCAAAAATGATTACGGTTCTATTTACAGATATTGTCGGCTTTACTTCCCTTGCCAATACCTTGCGATCGCGACGGGTTGCGGAACTACTCAATCAGTATTTGGGCGCGATGACCGAGGCGATCTTTGCTAATGGTGGCACGGTGGATAAATTTATGGGGGATGGCATCATGGCTCTGTTTGGTGCGCCTGAAGATTGCAGCCCCAATGAACAGGTACGTCGCGCCGTGCAAACAGCCAAATCGATGCAGCGATCGCTGGCTCAACTGAATGAACAATGGGCGACTCAAGGTATTCCCACCGTCAGATTTCGCTGTGGTATTCACCAAGGTACGGCTGTAGTGGGGATGTTTGGTAGTGCGGAGCGATCGGACTATACCGCGATCGGCCCGACCGTAAATATTGCGGCTCGCATTCAGGCGGCAGCAGAACCTGACTGTATTTTGGTATCCGCCGCCGTAGCGGATTATCTAGATGATGAGGAGCTTCGCAAACGCGAACCCCTCAAGCTTAAAGGGGTTGATGAAACCGTACTTACCTTTTTTGTCGATAGTTAAGTACAGCGCTTTGCGCTGTTTTTAAACCCAGACAAATTTTCAAAAAGCTTGCAAAGCAAGCTTTTTGAAAATTTGTCTGTACTCAATAGCTAACAAGAGAATAGCGGCGCAAAGCGCCGCCATTCTCTTGTTAAAAACTTGCAAATGCTCAGCGTCAGAGTGCAGATTTTGCTAAAATACTATAATCTGAATATTTCTTAACACTCCTTTCTTCATAAATTCCCAATGCGTATCTCCCTGAATTGGCTCCGTGAACTTGTAGACTGCGATCTCTCGCCCCAAGAGCTAGATGAAAAACTGACCATGGCAGGCTTTGAGGTCGAGTCAATTGAAGACCGCAGAACATGGGCTGAGGGAGTTGTGGTTGGTCACATCCTCACGGCTGAGCGCCATCCCAATGCGGATAAATTACAGGTATGTAAAGTTGATATTGGCGCACCCGAACCATTACAAATTGTCTGTGGGGCAGCTAATGCCAGACAGGGCTTGTTTGTACCTGTGGCGACAATCGGCACTTATTTGCCCACCATTGATCTAAAATTGCGTCCCACCAAGCTACGCGGCGAGCGCTCTGAGGGAATGATTTGCTCCCTTGCCGAGATTGGATTGGCGAAGGAATCTAGTGGTATTCATGAGTTCCCCGAAGGCGTGACCGTTGGCGCAGATGTGCGTCCTCTGCTGGGGCTAGATGACGCGATTCTTGATGTGACTTCGACGGCTAACCGTGCGGATGCTCTTAGTATGGTGGGGATTGCGCGTGAAGTGGCGGCTTTATTGGGGAAAGAGGTGCGTTTGCCTGTGGCAACAAAGGATTTTCAGATCAAGGTTGCGAACTGGGTGAGTGTTGAAGACTCAAAGGCTTGTCCTGCTTATATTGGCACATTAATTGCAGGTGTAAAGGTTGCCCCTTCCCCTGAGTGGCTAAAGCGACGGATTGAAGCGGCGGGAATGCGTTCCATCAATAATATTGTGGATATTACTAATTACATTTTGTTGGAATGGGGACAACCACTCCATGCCTTTGATGCTGATACTTTGCCCGATGGCATTAATATCGGTGTCCGCTTTGCAAATGCTGGTGAAAAAATTAAAACCCTTGATGCTGCCGATCGCACCCTGACTAGTCAGAACTTCTTGATTACCTCAGGCGAACAACCGATCGCGATCGCAGGGGTGATGGGCGGCGCAAATACCGAAGTTTCAGATAAAACCACCAATATTGTTTTAGAAGCGGCTCTATTTAGCCAAGTTACCGTAAGGCGTTCTGCTCGCGCCCAAGGTCTACGCACCGAAGCATCGTCGCGCTATGAACGCGGAGTTAATCAGGCAGCGATCGAGTCGGCTTCGGCAAAAGCGATCCAGATGATTGTGGAACTTGCTGGCGGCGAAGTGGTGGAGCAAAGTATTGCGGATGCTCGTTCTCACGAAGTGCGGGTCATTGAGTTGCGTTTAACCAAAGTTTGGCAAGTCTTGGGGGAAGTCGATCGCGAAGAAGAAAGCGCATTACCTTTGCTCTCGGAAGCCGAAGTTGAACAGACTTTGAAAGTATTGTCCTTTGAACTAGAAAAGCAACCAATCGAAGAAGGCAGTTATGCCACTTGGAAAGTCACGGTTCCTCCCTATCGTTACGCAGATATTGAGCGTGAGATCGACCTTGTAGAGGAAGTGGCGCGGATCTATGGCTACGATAAATTTGTAGAAACTCTTCCCGCTAGAACTGAATTCGGATTCCTTTCCGCCGATCAAGAAGGCGGCAGGATGATCCGTGCGGCTTTCCGTGCGGTCGGTTTAACGGAAGTCATGCATATGTCTTTATGCAGCCCTACGGAGTCCCATCAGGTCAAGATTAATAACCCTGTGGCGATCGAATATGGAGCCTTGCGTGGGGATTTGCTTACCAATTTAATTGATGCTTGCGCCTTCAATATTAATCAAGGCAATGGCATCCTCAATGGTTTTGAGATCGGGCGTGTGTTCTGGCTCGATGAAGCGGGTAGCGATGAGACCGATCGCATTGGGGGTATTTTTGGCGGCGATCGCACCATTGGCACATGGCAGCATGATTCTAAACCTTTGAATTTCTACGAAGCAAAGGGTTTGCTCGATTCTGTTTTTCACAATCTTTCGGTAAATGTGGAATATCAACCCGATCAAAAAGATGCGAGATTGCATTCTGGACGTACTGCGTCACTATGGATTTCAGGAGAACGTCTCGGCACCTTTGGTCAACTTCATCCCCAATTACGCGCCGAAAAGGAACTTCCCGATGAGATTTATGCCTTCGAGTTAGATTTCTATACCTTGCTCGATGCAATGATGAAGAAGTCAATTCCCACCTTCCAGCCTTTCTCTACTTATCCTAGTAGCGATCGCGATATTGCCTTCTTTGCGCCCCTCAGATTTACGGTTGCCGATATTCAGCGATCGATTACCCATGTGGGTGGTGAGTTGCTCGACTCGGTGACGCTTTTCGATCAATATATCGGCAAAGGGGTCGCCGAAGGTTCACGCAGTCTTGCCTTTAGATTAGTCTATCGAGCCAGCGATCGCACCTTAACCGATGCCGACATTAATCCTATTCATCAAAAAGTGCGGGATGTCCTCGAAGAGAAATTCCAAGCCACATTAAGAAGTTAAATCAATAAAGGCGGCGCATCGCACCGCCTTTTAATTAATAGGTCGGCGGCGCAAAGCGCCGCCGACCTTTATTTGGGTTTTATGTCCTATATTTGAGATCAAGTTACAATATCAATAGTCCGAAATAATTTACGCCAGTTCAATAATCAGGAGTACATCAACTAATTATGACCATCGCAACCGATATCGCCACTCCCACCGATCTTAACCTTAGTGAAAGAGAGCAAGAACAAAGCTATCAAATGGCACAGGCTGCCGCGATCGCGGCTGACGATCGCAAGGGGGAGAATATCGTGATGCTAGCGATCGGTGAAGTTTCATCTCTGGCGGAATATTTTGTGATCGCCTCAGGATTTTCTAAGGCGCAAGTACGGGCGATCGCCGTTGCTACTGAAGATGCACTCAAAGAAAAGTTTGGACGCAGACCGAGAAATATTGCAGGTGAGCAAGATGGCTCATGGGTTTTGTTGGACTATGGCGATGTAATTGTCCATGCGATGATGGCGCAGGAGCGTGAATATTACGATCTAGAAGCATTTTGGGGACATGCACCCAAACTAGAGGTAGCTTTACCCGTTGTTGAATAGATCCGCTAAAGGGCGGCGCAAAGCGCCGCTTTTTGATTAATTGGCATTGGCAACCCAGACAAGCGATAATTGAGCCATATCGTTTATATTGAGATCCATCAAAATTTATGCAAGTTGGCGATCGCGTTCGTGTCAAAACATCATTAAATGTCTTCCATCACCCTGAACACAAAGGTCAATCCTTTGACATTACAGGACTCGAAGGAGAAGTTGTGCGTATCCATACAGAGTGGCATGGTCGTCCGATCAGCCCCAACTATCCCTATGAAGTCAGATTTGCCCCTAGGTTTGTGACCCATTTAGGCGATCACGAAATAGAAGTAGCCAGCTAATACAGCTAATACCAATTCACTGAAGTGAGCCAACACTTCAGTGAATTCAAAAGCAAACCCAGTAAGGTTTTGAGAATTAAAAAAATGGCGTTGTCATTTTTTTAATTGGTATAATTTACGGTTACGGTCTGTGCCGAAGCGCAGACCGTTTTGCTAGAAGAGGTTCACCAATGGAAGCAACAATTTTCAGTATTGTCTTTGCGCTTTTAAGTGGCACTTATATCTATCGCTCCTTTCGGATTATTGAACAAGGTCAAATCGCACTGGTGGAGAGGTTTGGTAAATATCAAAAAACGATAGAACCAGGGATCAATATCGTTTTACCATTTCTCGATCGCGTCACCTTGGTTAAAAGCGCCCGCGAGCAAGTGCTGGAAATATCGCCGCAACCCTGCACAACCTCCGATAGCGTCAGTGTCAGCGTTAGTGGCGTAATGTATTGGCAAATTAACGATCTCAAAAAAGCGCGTTATAACATTGAGAATGTCGATAAATCTCTAATTGTGTCCCTAGCAACCCAGATCCAAACCCAGATTGGGCGGTGCGATCTCGATAATATTATTGGTGGACAGGAGCGAATTAATGGCGAGATTTTAGAAGGAATCTCTAATGATACTAAGGACTGGGGCATTAGAGTTTTACGCGTGAGATTGGGTGAAATCACGATTCCCACGTCAGTACTGCAATCGATGGAAAAGCAAAAGGCGGCGGAAATCGAGAAAAAGGCGATGATTTCTCTATCTGAAGGGGAAAAGGCTTCGGAAATCAAAAAAGCCGAGGCAGAAGCACTCTCCAACCGAGTTCTAGCGGAGTCGGGGCGACAGGTGCAGTTAGAGCAAACTGAAGCGATGGCTTTATCGATTGAGCGCATTGCCGATGCGATCGCCGATCATCCCTACGGCAAAGAGGCGGTGCAGTATCTTTTAGCGCAGAAATATCTAGAAATGGGACAGGCGATCGGGCAGAGTCCCAGTAGCAAAGTTTTATTTATGGACCCCCAGTCAATTCCAGGGGCAATTCAATCCCTATTAGCAATGACGGATACTAAGATGGCTGAGGCGATCGTCAAGCAACCCTTCGGCGCAAGTACCAACATCCCCCCATCTTTACGCAATCTGCCTGAAATCAAACCTTTTAATCCACCCTCTGATTCCGAAAAAGCTGCTCCTAATGGCAAAGAAAAACCACAAGAAAATGTTTAAAAAGAAGCAGCCCCAAAAGAGGCTGCTTCTTTTTAAGGCAGGAGTCCACCACCACTGCCGATGCCTAAACGCTCCGCAACACCTGACGTAAGGGGTAGCAGCGTTACCAACATCCAAAACAAAGCAATGACTCCAAAGACTTCGCGATCGCCATCGAGTTCTGAAAGTTCATTCAGCATCGGACGTTCCAGATCTCGCAAGAGGATCAAAATAATCCCTCCCCAATAGAGGGCTAAGGGATTGATCACCGTCGCAATCACTAAGAAAACTAAGGTTAATACGGTTGTCCAACTAGCAATCCTACGACCATAGACCGATTGAACAATGCGCCCACCGTCTAATTGTCCCGCAGGCATCAAATTTAGAGCCGTAATTGCCGAGCCAAGCCATCCCAAAATGACAAGGGGATGGAGCGAGATAAAATTATTATGCAGAGCCTCACCGAGAAATAGTTTGGCTAGAGTCCCTGCTAATACTGAAGCTTGGAAAATTTGGCTCGGAATATCAATACTGCCTAGCCCGATCGCGGATAGGCGTAAACCCACAATCAACATCACCAAAGATAATAAGCCACTTGCCAAGGCTGGCGCGATCGCAATGTCAAATAGGGCGACACGATGGGGCAGAGGCGAGTAAATGCGACTGAATGCACCAAAGGAGCCTAACTGGGACGATGGCAACAGAAATGGCAAACTGAGCTTGACTTGATATTTACGCGCCATCAGCCGCATCGTCAGTTCACGAATTCCTAAAATCAACCCAATGCCAAGGGCAAAGGGTAATCCCATTAAATAATCTTGAGCAGTTTGGGCGGCGGGAATCCCTGCGACCTGCGCTCCTAAACTCAAAGCCGTATAGCCGTTTGCCACAATCAAAACCGCAATCAATACTTTTTGAGGAATCGTATTGTTATCCAGAGCCATGTCTCGATTTGGCAATACAATCACCACGGGCTTACGGTCTTGTCCCTCGACCAAAAACAAATTGTATTTATCGCCAAGGCGATCGCGCAGGGATTTAGATAGACGCTCATGCACCAGATCAGGTTCACCGCGTAAATTACCCTTAAAAATCGTCCCCTCTTGATAGGGAATCGACTCTGTGAGGTAATAGGTCTCAATCCCAAAAATCCCTTGGATTAGCTTCATATCTTCCGCAGGCAAGGTCTTAAACAGTCTTAGCTGCGTCTTGCCCTGAGACATGGCTACGGCAATGGGATTATTTGCGCCTTGATTTGCGCCCTGATTTGCGCC
>DCSN01000084.1:0-2399 GCA_002325645.1 Pseudanabaena sp. UBA1465 | reverse complement strand
TGATTTGCGCCTTGATTTGCGGAAGTGAGATTTTGGGCATCATTTTGTAAGCCACTAGCTGCGAGATCCTGTTTGAGCTTCTGCTCGATCTCTAACCGTTCAGCCTCAGCCACCTTGCGTAATTGATTGCCGATCGCGACATAGGCGATCGTCGAACTAAGTAATAAAAATAATAGCGTTGTGAAATTGATAAAAACACCCGATACAAACAAGCCAAAATAAACTAACCAAGGCGACATCAGCGCCACAAATTGGAACCAAGAAAGTAAGCCTAGCTTGCCTAAATTACGGGAACGGAGATATCCCCAACTTAGTAAAGCTAGAGTAAGTATAAATACGGCAATTGGAATAAACGGAGTTGATCTCATAAAAATAAATTACAGGAAATTACAGAAATTCTCGAAATCGGTCTAAATTTCCTCACAATTTCTGGATGGTTTGACGGTGTTTTGTGTATCCACTTTAGCGACAAACCGTAATCTACTGTACTGTTTTTAAATATTTATAGAGTTTTTGAGCCTAGTGAAGTACGGGTTTGTTTCCGAGAAACCAACCTATGGGTATCGCAGCGATCGCTAGTCTGATCGAGCAGATAAAACCCAAAAAGCTATGGCGCACGCTGCGCGTGCGCCATAGCTTTTTGGGTTTTATATTTAAAGTGGGAAGTATTTACAGTGGAAGTACTGTAAAATGTTTGCATAAATAATCAACGGCAAACTCATGGAGTAACTGTAGATTGATAAAGGCTATACCTTCGTAAAAGCGATACCGTTGGTCATTTCAACATAACTTGAGGCAAGTGCAAAGTGGGCATTGTTGTAGAAAATGTAAATAAACAGTTTGGCGATTATGTAGCTCTTGAGAATATCAACCTTGAGGTTAAGACTGGCTCTCTAGTCGCATTGCTAGGGCCTTCTGGTTCTGGCAAATCCACATTACTGAGGGTAATTGCAGGCTTAGAATCTCCCGATAGTGGCAAAATTTTTCTGACGGGTAAAGATGCGACCGATCAAGATGTGCGCGATCGCAACATTGGCTTTGTGTTTCAGCACTATGCCCTGTTTAAACATATGAACATTCGCCAAAATATTGGCTTTGGGCTAGAAGTTCGCAAAGTTCCAAAAGCAAAAATTGCTGATCGCGTAGAGGAGTTACTCGAACTAATCCAACTCAAAGGACTTGGCAACCGCTACCCATCTCAACTATCGGGCGGACAACGCCAAAGAGTTTCCCTTGCCCGCGCCCTTGCCGTTCAACCTAGCGTCTTGCTGCTTGATGAGCCATTTGGAGCATTAGATGCCAAAGTTCGCAAAGAATTGCGGGCATGGTTGCGCCGCCTCCATGATGAAGTCCATGTAACTAGCGTATTTGTCACCCATGACCAAGAAGAAGCCATGGAAGTATCCGATCAAATCGTGGTGATGAATAAAGGTAAAATCGAGCAAATCGGCACACCTGCGGAGGTTTACGACAATCCTGCCACTCCCTTTGTGATGAGCTTTATTGGCCCTGTGAATGTACTTCCAGTTAAGGGCGATCACGTTAGTGAATTGCATCAAATTCACCAACAAAATGGTAATGGCGATCGCAGTGATCTTTATATTCGTCCTCGTGACATTTTGATTGATACTGAGCCAACGGGTACTTCTATATCCGCAAGAATTAATCGACTAATTAATCTTGGGTGGGAAGTTCAAGCGGAGTTAATATTGGGTGATGGACAGGTTTTAACTGCTCACCTGACCCGTGAACGGTTTAACGAGTTGAATTTACAACCGCAGCAAAATGTTTATATCGAGACAAAAGACACCAAATCTTTCTCGTTAGATTATTCAATCTAAACCTATATAACTCGCTTTGCCTTTTCTTAAAACCCAGATAAATTTTCAAGAAGCTTGCTTCGCAAGCTTCTTGAAAATTTATCTGGAATACACAAAACCTAAATAGCCAAAAAATTTGGTATAGACTAGTAGTTAGATGTTATCAAAAGGATAAACCTATGATTAGTAAAACAATTTCTCTGGTGGTAACTAGCGTTGTGTCAGCAACAATCTGGGCTTCCTTTGCTTCGACTAGTGCGATCGCCCAAGTAAACAATGCCACCACCTTATCTGAACAAACCTTACGAGAAGCGCAACAACAGGAAAAAGGTTCACTTAATATTGGTGGTAGTAATCTCAACTTACTCCAATTAATTAACAATATTAATCTAGCTGGTAGTAAGTCCCCTGAAAAGTTTAGAGCCGAGCAAGCTGAATCCTTTGATGATGCTGTTTCCAATTTTAGAAATCAACAACGCCGTGAAGTTAAGTTTTCGATCCCCGCAAGTCCTACTTCCACCAATCAATAAAAATGATAGGGTTAACATCAGTTGACATAATACCTAATTATACCTAGAT
>DCSN01000213.1 GCA_002325645.1 Pseudanabaena sp. UBA1465 | reverse complement strand
ACCATTGTCAGAAATGCGATCGGGGCAATTTCTTCCGTTGATGCCACAGTTTTAGTGGTTGATGGCAGTGTTTTTATGGGAACAGGCGATCGCTTTGTTGCTGAAACTATTTTACAGAGCAGTGTTCCCGCAATTCTAGGTATTAACAAGATTGATATGCTGGGCGAAGATGCGGAAGAAATCCTTGCTAGTTATGAAAACTTTGCTGCCGAACATGGTTGGCAAGCTGCTAAGTTTTCATCGGTCACAGGTGAAGGATTGGAAACCTTGCAAGCAATGATGTGCGATCGCCTCCCTCCTGGTCCCTATTATTATCCACCTGATTTAGTCACCGATCAGCCTGAGCGATTCATTATGGGTGAGTTGATTCGCGAACAGATTCTTTTACTAACTCGCGAGGAAATTCCCCATTCCGTAGCTGTAAGTATCGATCAAGTCGATGAGCAGCCTAAAATCACGCGGGTAATGGCAACCGTTCATGTAGAGCGAGATTCTCAAAAGGGAATTTTAATTGGGAAGAAGGGGCAAATGCTAAAGGAAATTGGCACTCAAGCAAGAATACAGATGCAGAAATTAATTATGGGTTCTGTCCATTTGGAAATATTTGTGAAGGTGCAACCCAAGTGGCGCTCATCAAGATTTCAACTTGCCGATCTTGGCTATCGCGTAGAATAAAAGAAAGAGAAGTGCTTAGCACTTCTCTTTCTTTTTATAGTTCATTGCCGTAATAAATTCTGGCTCCCCACATGGCGACTAAGAGAATTAGCAAGACAATATCGCGAGGTAATAATTTTAAAGGATTCCATACGACAAGGTGAGTATTAGGGCTAGTAAAACCGCGTACTTGCATGGCACTAGCGGTCTGCTCAGCGCGAATAAAAAGATTATCGATTAATCGTTCGGCAAGAATCAACCAAATTTGGGTGGTTCGTTTAAATCCTAATTTTTTCCAATTAATCGAACGAGTACGCATCGCTCTACCGAGGTTTTGGACTTCTTCTAAAACTAGAGGCACAAAACGTAAGGCAAGGGTAAGCGTAAGTACTATTTCGACAATGGGAATTTTAAAGAATTTTAATGGCGCAAAAATAGAAGCGATCGCGGCGGTAATTTCTTCAGGAGCCGTAACCAATAGAAATAAAGTTGGCGCGTAGAGATAGGTGAAAATCAAGGTGCAGACGCGCACGCCCAATTCGCGAGATCTGCGAGTAATTGTAATATTGCCTGCTTTCCAGATTACATAATTGTAGGAAGTGGGCTGCGGTAATTTGATGGTTAAGGGCGAGGCGATGGTGGGCGGTTTATCATTGGCGACATTAACTTCAGGGATTGGGCGGCGCGGCTGGACTGTGGCATTAAACCCATCGGGAGAAATGGTGGCGATCGCGAAGGTCATAAAGGCTAGGAGCAGTAAAATCCCCATTTGCTGCTTCCACACTCGCATCGGAATTTTTGAGGCAAAGGTAAGTACGATCAGCAAAAGCGCGATCGCAATGCGCCAAAGTTCATTTCCTTGAATTGGTGTTAACAAAAATGTCAACAATCCAAACAGTTTAATGCGTGGATCGAGTCGATGAAGCCATGTGATCGGCTGTTCGAGATAAAGTCCAATGGGTAGCGATCGCAGTATATCCACTATATTCTGATACTTTTCGGAGATTTGATCTTAGCAGTTTCCCATTACCGTAGGCAATTAGAAACCCGTTATAAGTTTAGAGGGATTCGAGGTCATCAGGAAAAGATATATCCATAATTTGCTCAAAGCTATAGGGACATTGTTGAGGCAGTATCTTAGGATTAATCGGAGTTTCCCGCCCAACCAGCAATAAGCCTAGTTGATAAGCCTTAGAAATAGCTTTTTCCTGATAGGGCTTAAGGCTAGGATTCTGCTCGATTAAATCAATGATTTGTAGTCGTTGCTCTTGAATTGTATATTTCCAACTCTTACCCCGTCGATTAGGTTGATATTGCCACTTCAGCAAATGACCAATCAGCACACCAAGACGATTTTTAAGTTCCTGTTGTTGCTGCTTTCCCAAGGACTCGATCTCTTCTACCAAGTTGTCAATATCGATATAATCTAGCTTTCTCTGACGTAACAGGTTAATTTGCTCCTGTGTCCATCCATAGAAATCAGTTGTATATAAATTTTTCATATTTAACCTCACTTAAAAAGCAAATAGCCTAACTCTCAAAACTACGTTTATAAATGTGTCTCGCTAGTTCAAAAAGATAGCTATCTTTCTTGTTTTTTGAATAACCAAAATAGCGAAAATTGTAGTTTAGTTTAGTGCTGCCGTCTTTTAGTGGCGTATCTAACACCCGACCACTTGACGTTAAAAACCAAAAAGTTTGATAAAGTCCTTGAATTAAGTAGTTCTTATCCTGCGAGTTAGTACTTTTCTGTAGCTTTTTTTGTAAATCATTTAAGGCATCGTGAAAATTAATTGCCACATCAAATCTTCTATTACGATTTTTTAACAAAGTAGCATAATTTTTTTGGCTCTTCTGGGTTTGAGG